>NZ_JBITEM010000006.1:313229-558522 GCF_044455225.1 Nocardia sp. NPDC051321
TCTGCCGAGGGGCTCGGTAGCGGGTCACGCGGCCGCACCGTGCGGAACAGAGCAAAGTCCTGCACTCGAAACCGGTGGTCTGCCGAGGGGCTCGGTAGCGGGTCACGCGGCCGCACCGTGCGGAACAGAGCAAAGTCCTGCACTCGAAACCGGTGGTCTGCCGAGGGGCTCGGTGGCGGGTCATGCGGCGGCACCGTGCGGAGCAGAGCGAGGGAAACCGTGTGTTGCCCATAGCGCAACCGGGGTGCTGTCTGGTACAGACACACGCGCTGGACCAGGCACTAGGCGGATCCCTCGGGCGCGATCTCAGAACGGGTTATAGGCTCGCGAGCGTGGGAGTACCAACAGCAGTGCCTCTTTCGGCGGAGCCGAAGCTGGAAACAGGGTGGCCGAAGCGCGCGGAAAAGGCCCGCTTGCACTATGTCTCCGGAAAGGGAGGCACCGGCAAGTCGACGGTGGCCGCGGCACTCGCGTTGGCGTTGGCCGCGGGTGGGCGCCGGGTGCTGTTGGTGGAGGTGGAGAGCAGGCAGTCCATTGCCCAGCTGTTCGATCTGCCGCCGCTGCCGCCCACCGAGACCAGGATCGCCACCGCAGACGGCGGCGGCGAGGTGATCGCGCTCGCGCTCGACATCGAGCACGCGTTCCTCGAATACCTGGACATGTTCTACAACCTCGGCTTCGCGGGCCGGGCGATGCGCCGGATGGGTGCCATCGAGTTCGTCACCACCATCGCGCCCGGTCTGCGTGACGTCATCCTGACCGGCAAGATCAAGGAGACCGCGGTCCGGGTGGACAAGTCGGGCAAGCGGGTCTACGACGAGATCGTGGTGGACGCCCCGCCGACCGGCCGGATCGCCGGGTTCCTCGACGTCACCAAGGCCATGCTGGAGGTGGCCAAGGGCGGGCCGATCGCCTCGCAGGCCGAGGGCGTTTCCAAGCTGCTGCACTCGGATCAGACGATGATCCACCTGGTCACCCTGCTCGAGGCGCTGCCGGTGCAGGAGACCGCCGACGCCGTCGCGGAGTTGAAGGCGGCGGATCTGCGCATCGGCACGGTGATCGTGAACCGCGCCACCGAGGGGCAGTTGCCGTTCGAGCTGCGTGCCAAGGCCGCACAGGGCGAGGTGGACACCGATGCCGTCCGCGCGGGTTTGGCTGCGGCGGGGATCACCTTGGCCGACAAAGACTTCCAGGGGCTGATCACCGAAACCATCGAGCACGCGGCGACTTTGCAGGCGCAGGACGACAGCGCCGATGAGCTCGCCAAGGTCGACGTGTCTCGCATGTATCTGCCCGCGTTGCCGGAGGGCATGGACCTCGGTGGCCTCTATGAATTGGCCGAACATCTCAGTAAACAAGGGGTCCGATAGTGCGCGAGCGAACCAACAGCACAGCCGCCATCGGGGTGCGCATGACGGAGCCGAGCGTCGGCGAGGCGGAGTCATGAGCACGCCGAGTGTGGCCGCGTCGCTTGATGTTTCGGACATCATCGACGATCGGACCGCGAAGGTGGTGGTCTGCTGCGGCTCCGGCGGCGTCGGTAAGACGACCACCGCCGCCGCGATCGCGTTGCGCGCGGCGGAGCAGGGTCGAAAGGTGGTCGTTCTCACCATCGATCCGGCCCGGCGACTGGCCCAGTCACTCGGCGTCGCCGACCTCGGCAACACCCCGCAGCGGGTGCCGCTCGGCCCGGAAGCCAAGGGCGAGCTGCACGCGATGATGCTGAACATGCGGCGCACCTTCGACGACATGGTGCTCGAGCACACCAGCCCGGACAAGGCCGAGCAGATCTTCGCCAACCCCTTCTATCAAACCGTCGCGTCCTCGTTCGGCGGGACACAGGAGTACATGGCGATGGAGAAGCTCGGTCAGCTGGCCGGGCGCAAGGAGTGGGACCTGATCGTGGTCGACACGCCCCCGTCGCGCAACGCGCTCGACTTCCTGGACGCGCCGAAGCGGCTCGGAAACTTCTTGAACGGCAGGATGATCCGGGTCATCATGGCGCCGGGCCGCGGCGTCACCAGGCTGGTGACCGGCGCGATGAGCCTTGCGGTGCGCGGGGTGTCCACCATCGTCGGCGGGCAGATGCTCAAGGACGCGTCGAACTTCCTGCAGTCGCTCGACTCGTTGTTCGGCGGCTTCCAGGATAGAGCGGACCGCACCTACGCGATGCTCTCCAAGCCGGGCACGCACTTCCTGGTGGTTGCCGCGGCGGAGCCGGACGCGCTGCGCGAGGCGTCGTTCTTCGTCGACCGGCTATCCACCGAGCGGATGCCGTTGGCCGGGCTGGTCCTCAACCGGACGCATCCGGCACTCAGTTCGCTCTCCGGCGGTCACGCGTTGACGGTGGCCGAGCAGTTGGCCGAGAGCGATCCGCTCACCTCGGCCGTGCTGCGCATCCATGCCAGGCGGGTCGCCACCGACAAGCGCGAACAGCATCTGCTGCACCGGTTTACCGGAGCGCATCCGCGGGTACCGATCGTGGCGGTGACCGCGTTGCCGTTCGAAGTGTCGGATCTGGAGGCGCTGCGCGCGGTCGGTGACCAACTGACCGGTAACCGAGCATCTGCTTGATACATAGACGCATCGGCTATTGCAAACGGAAGTAATTGCGCTTTAAACGGAACTGAGCCCGCGTCAGCAGGCTCAGTTCCGAATGGTCACCGGGGCTACATTGCCACCTGATGCTGGCGCTGGGCCTGGAAGAAGTCGGCCCAGGAGGTCACCTCGGGATGCTGCTTGAGCAGCGCGCGACGCTGCCGCTCGGTCATACCGCCCCACACTCCGAACTCCACTCGATTGTCGAGTGCGTCGGCACCACACTGCATCAGCACCGGGCAGTGCCTGCAGATCGTCGCGGCTTTGCGCTGCGCAGCCCCGCGGACGAACAACTGATCGGGATCCACTTCCTTGCATCGGGCCTGGGCTACCCAGGCGATCCTTGCTTCGGCCTGCTCCACGTCCAATCGAGCGATGGGGGTTGTCATGTGCATTTGGTGTGCCCCTTTGCAGTCCGAACACCGGGTCAACGGCGCTCCAGAATCGCGTGTCAGCGTCGCAGCAACCCAAACCCCGCTGCGCTCTGCACCACATTCCACTTTGAGTGTTAGCTCTATCACACTGGGTTCTCAATCTAGGTAAAGGTATGGCCCTAGCGCAAGACCGCCCCCGGAATTTTTGGTACGTCCGTCCCTGCAAAATGCCGCAAGCGGCGGCAGGTCCGGCACATTCGCGGCGCGCCGTCCCGCGACACGCCAGACTCGCCCCCGCGACACGCCCAATCGTTCGTACGAATCGCCTTCGGGTAAACGCACGGAAGAGCGCTCGGACCCCACCCCGTAGGCTGGGGTTCGTGCCGATCACACAAACGCTCGCGAGGCTGGCCGGCAGCTGCGTGCTGGCCGCCGTGCTCGTCGCCGGGTTGATGTTCCCGCTCGCAGGTGGTTTCGGATTCGTCTCGAACCGGGCCGCCGACGCCGTCGACAACGTGTCCTCGGAACTGGTCGAGGGCACCGCGCCCGCCGTCTCGACCATGGTCGACGCGAATGGAACACCGATCGCCTGGCTCTACGAGCAACGCCGCTTCGAAGTTCCCAGCGACAAGATCTCCAACGACATGAAGCTGGCGATCGTCTCCATCGAGGACCGGCGCTTCGCCGAACACGCAGGTGTCGACTGGCAGGGCACGATGCGCGCGTTCCTCACCAACACCAGCAGCGGCGAGGTCCAGCAGGGCGCCTCGACGCTCGACCAGCAGTACGTGAAGAACTTCCAGCTGCTCGTCGTGGCCAAGACCGACGCCGACCGCCGGGCCGCCATCGAGACCACCCCCGCGCGCAAGATCCGCGAGATCCGGATGGCGCTCACCCTGGACCGCGAGCTGACCAAGGACGAGATCCTCACCAGGTACCTGAACCTGGTGCCGTTCGGTAACTCCTCCTACGGCATCCAGGACGCGGCGCAGACCTACTTCGGCGTCGACGCCTCCGACCTGAACGTGTCCCAAGCCGCGATGCTCGCCGGCATGGTGCAGAGTTCCTCGAAGCTGAACCCGTACAGCAACTCCGAGGGCGTGCTGGCCCGGCGCAACACCGTGCTGGACACGATGATCCAGAACATCCCCAGCCGCGCCGACGAGTTCCGCGAGGCCAAGACCAAGCCGCTCGGCGTGCTGCCCGAGCCCAAGGGCCTGCCCCGCGGCTGCATCGCGGCCAATGACCGCGGCTTCTTCTGCGACTACGCCATTCAATACCTGGCCAACGCGGGCATCAGCAGGGAGCAGATCGACAAGGGCGGCTACCTGATCAAGACGACGCTCGACCCTGCCGTGCAGGACTCGGTCAAGCGCTCGGTGACCGACGCGGCCAACCCGAACCTCGACAACATCGCGCAGGTGATGTCGGTGGTCGCGCCGGGCCAGGACTCGCATCCGCTGCTCGCCATGGCGAGCAGCCGCACCTACGGCTTGAACCGCGACGCCAACGAAACCGTGCAGCCGCAGCCGTATGCGATGGTCGGCGACGGCGCGGGCTCGATCTTCAAGATCTTCACCACCGCCGCGGCCATGGAAAAGGGCCTCGGCATCAACGCCCAGCTCGACGTGCCGACCCGGTTCGAAGCCAAGGGCATGGGTAACGGTGGTGCGCGCGGCTGCCCGGTCGCCACCTACTGCGTGGAGAACGCGGGCAAGTACAAATCGCCGATGTCGGTTACCGAGGCGCTGGCGACCTCGCCGAACACCGCGTTCGTCAAGCTGATCCAGGCCGTCGGCGTGACGCCGACCGTCGACATGGCCGTCCGGCTCGGCATGCGCTCCTACACCGAGGCGGGCAGCTCGGGCCACGGCAACCAGAGCCTGGCCGACATGATGAAGGAACAGAACCTCGGTTCGTTCACCCTCGGCCCGGTCGCGATCAACCCACTCGAGCTGTCCAATGTCGCCGCGACCCTCGGTTCCGGCGGTAAGTGGTGCCCGCCGAATCCGATCAAAGAGGTCGTCGACCGGTCCGGCAAGCAGGTGCCGCTCACCCAGCAGGCCTGCGAGCAGGTCATCGAGCCCGGCCTGGCCAACACCCTGGCCAACGCGATGAGCAAGGACGACGTCAGCGGCACCGCGGCGGGCGCCGCGCAGTCCGCGGGCTGGAACGCACCGCTGTCCGGCAAGACCGGAACGACCGAGAGCCACCGCTCCTCGGCCTTCGTCGGCTTCACCAACTCGCTGGCCGCCGCCACCTACGTCTATGGCGACAGCCCGACGCCCGGCGAGATCTGCTCGTTCCCGCTGCGCAACTGCGGCGACGGAAACCTGTTCGGCGGTAACGAACCCGCGCGGACCTGGTTCAACTCCATCAAGCCCGTGCTCAACCGTTTCCCGCCGCCGGCGCTGCCGCCGCTGGACGACAAGTACGTCCGCGGATCGAACAACGCGCAGGTGCCCGACGTGACAGGCCAGACCCAGGGCCAGGCGACCGCGGCACTGGTCGGCGCAGGCTTCCAGGTGACGCCGGTGACCGGTCCCGGCGCGCAGGCCAAGGGCACCGTGATGGGGACCTCGCCGAACGGATCGGCGATTCCGGGTTCGGTGATCACGCTCTACATCAGTGACGGCACGCAACGGGCCGCGCCGCCGCCGGGCCCACCACCGGGTCCGCCGGGGATCCCGGGGCTGCCACCGCCACCGCTGTTGCCGCCCATCCCGATCCCCATTCCCATCCCACGTTGACGAAAAGGGCCGCGAACCAATCAGGTTCGCGGCCCTTCACGTGGGAATCACCGGTTCAGAGTCGGGATTTCACCGCTGCGGACAGGCGCGAGCCATCGGCCTTGCCCTCCGCAAGCGCGGTGGCGACCTTCATGACCTGGCCCATCTGGCGCATGCCCGGCCGCTCGCCGAGTTCCTCGGCAACCTGCGCGATCGCGGTGTCGGCGACATCGGCGACCTCCGCCTCGCTGAGCTGGGTTGGCAGGTATTCGTCGATGATCCTGGCCTCGGCGTGTTCGTTGGCGGCCAGCTCTCCGCGCCCGTTCTGGGTGTAGATCTCGGCCGACTCGCTGCGCTTCTTCGCCTCTTTCTGCAGCACGGCGATCACGTCGGCATCGGAGAGTTCGCGCGCCTCGGAGCCTGCGGTCTCGGCCGTCTGAATGGCGGCGAGCAGCATCCGCAGCGTGGCAAGACGCAGCGTGTCCTTGGCTTTCATCGCGGCGGTCATGTCCGTCCGCAGTTGCGCTTTGAGTTCCGACATGAGGCTCACGGTAGCCGGTCGCTCGCAACCCGCCCACCACATTTGCGCAGCTGCGGCGAATCGTGGCGCTGTTTTACGGGGTGGATCGATGGCCGCAATGCAAGCGCTTGTGCGTAAACACACTCGGCGTTCCGCAACGGGGTCACCTATGCTGGGCAAATGCCCGTAATCTCGACCTCTGCTGTCCGCACGACCGCGTTGGGAGCCGCCGGGGCGGCCGTGGCCGGAATCGGCTACGCCTCGTTGGTCGAACGCAACGCCTTCGTTCTGCGGGAGGCCACGATGCCGGTCCTTGCGCCGGGGTCGTCGTCGCTGCGGGTGCTACACATCAGTGATCTGCACATGACGCCAGGCCAGCAGCGTAAGCAGCAGTGGCTGCGTGAACTGGATCGGCTGGAGCCGGATCTGGTCATCAACACCGGTGACAACCTCTCGCACCAGAAGTCGGTACCCGCGGTAGTCCAGGCCCTCGGCGGATTGCTTTCCCGCCCGGGGCTTTTCGTTTTCGGCAGCAACGACTACTTCGCGCCGGTGGCGAAGAACCCGATGAAGTACTTCAAGAAGGATCACCGCCGGGTCTACGGCGCCCCGCTGCCGTGGAAGGACCTGCGCGCGGCCTTCACCGAGCGCGGCTGGCTGGACCTGACGCACATCCGCCGCGACCTCGAGGTCGCGGGCATCCGGATCGCCACCGCGGGCGTCGATGACCCGCATCTGCACCGCGACCGCTACGACACCATCGCGGGCGCGCCGAACCCGTTGGCCGACTTGCGCATCGGCCTCACCCACTCCCCCGAGCCGCGCGTGCTCGATCGCTTCGCCGAGGACGGCTACGACCTGGTGATGGCCGGGCACACGCACGGCGGTCAGCTGTGCCTGCCCGGGTACGGCGCGCTCGTCACCAACTGCGGCATCGATCGGTCCCGGGTCAAGGGCGCGTCCAAGTGGGGCGAGCACACCCAGCTGCACGTCTCCGCGGGCGTCGGTACCTCGCCGTGGGCGCCGTACCGCTTCTGCTGCCGCCCGGAGGCCACCCTGTTGACGCTGGTCGCCGCGCCGCCGAAGCGGCCGTCGGCCGACACCGGCCAGGGCGTGTCCACCTCGGAGGCCGTCGCCCGCTAAGGTCGCGTGCCGAGACGTGTGTCAGGCAGGGGACAACTGTGAGTGGATTCGACGACCGGCGCAACGACCCGACCGTTCTGGGCCAGCCCGGTGCGGCGCACCCATATCAGCAACAGTCTTACGGCGCAGACCAATCCGATCCGGCCGGGTCGGACGCGGAAACCGCCGAGCAGCCCGCACCCGCGCGGCCGTGGAAACGGGATTCGGGTTTCCACGAGCAGGTGCAATGGCCGCAACCGGCGCCCGCGCCCGGGCAGCCCGATCCGACCGTCCAGTGGCAGCCGGGGGCGAACGCACCGGGCGCCGACCCCACCGTGCAAGGGCAGCCGGAGCAGGCACCCAACTATCAGTGGCAGCCGAGTCCGACCGCCCAGCCCACGCAGTGGCAGCCGGGCGGATCGGCTCCCGCGGCAAACCCGCAGTGGGGCAACGCCGGGTCGGCTCCGGCCACGAACGCACAGTGGCAGCCGGGTGGATCGACTCCGGCATCGAACTCGCAGTGGCAGCCGAGCGGTGGCGGTGCCACGCCCAGCGCATCGTGGCAGCAGGCCAGCGGTCAGCAGTGGCAGGCGCCCACCGTCGGCCGCGCCGACCCGACCGTCATGGCACAGCCGGTCGCCGGTGCTCCGGCGCAGTGGCAGGCACCAGGGCAGGCCGACCCGACGCTGTTGGCACAGCCGCAGTCTCGCGGTACCGGTGAGCCGGTCGGCCTCTGGCAGCCGAGCCTCGGCACCGCCGAGCCGAGCCCTAACTCGCCGGGCGAAGCGGCACCGACCATCCTCGGATATCCCAACGCCACTCGACTAGGCCAGCCCGATCCCACGCCGCAATGGCAGTCTGCGGCTCCCGCGCCGGCTTATGCCGCACCGCAGTACGGACAGCCGTCGGCCGGTGCGTACGCGCCACAGAGCGGGTTCGGCGGGCCGCCGCCACAGCACCTGCCGCCCGGCCACGGCGCGAGCGGGCCACCGCCGGGCGGGCGCGGGAAGGCGATGCTGCTGATCGGATTGGTGGTGCTGCTGGTCGCCGCGGGCGCGGTGACCGCGGTGACGCTGGCCGAGCGTGGGTCGAACAATGCCGACTCGCAACGCAATTCGCCCTCCATGGTGAGCGCGCTCACCACCAGCGAAGGTGCGCAACCGACACCGTCGAAGGTCACCACCGCACCGCCGACCCCGAGTAGCTCGGGCCGCCACGAGAATCCGGTCGTCCCCGGCTACCAGGTCGTTGTCGCGCCCGATCGCGGCGCGGCCTACGACGTGCCGCCAGGCTGGACGATCGCACCGGAGACCGCCATCGGCGGGTTCGGTGAGCCGCCGAACGCGGTGGCGGGCAAGGGTTATGCCAGCGACGGCAAGGGCTACTGCCCCGGATCGACCCGGACCGCGTCGTTCCTCACCGGCTCGAAGGACGCCGATTCCGGTACCGCCGCAACCGATATCGGCACCCGGACCGCCAAAGTCGCCTACACCGCCTCCGTCGACGCCCACCCGGCCCCGCCCGTCCCGCTCGAATCGCTGGACGGTTCGCAGCGCGGCATGTTCGTGGAGACCAAGGGCACCGTCACCCAGGCCAAGCCCGGCTGCGCCACCGCGTACTCCATCTACACCGCCGCCTTCCCTACCGAAAACGGCAGCTTCGTCATGGTGATCGCCGCCGACACCGGCGTCCCCAACGCGCTCGACGCCGACACCGCCAAGCGCATCTTCACGAGCATCCGCCCGCACGACGCCTGACCTCCCGCCAGGAATACCCCACTGAGCAGGCGGTTTAACGTCTACACCGTCCTTGTTGTAAGGTAGTCCAGGTTCGATTCACGGGGTGTGGCGCAGCTTGGTAGCGCGCTTCGTTCGGGACGAAGAGGTCGCAGGTTCAAATCCTGTCACCCCGACTCGTGGTTGAGACGAACGGTCTGCCCCCTGCCCTCACCGGCAGGGGGCAGACCCGTTTCCGGAGCCTGCCGCACGCGCAAACAGCAGCACAAGATCCCATCCAAACGGGCCTTTCAGGGTCTTCCCCTATTGCGCGCCAAGTTAGTATCTGCCATATACTATCTGCCAGATACTTAATTTCCCCCGATAACTGAAAGTCGGACACCCATGACCGATCAGCTGGTCTCGACTCGCGCCCGAATCCACGACGTAGACGCACTGCGCGGGTTCGCGCTGCTGGGGATCTTCATCGTCAACATCACGTTCATGTCCTCCGGATATCCCGGCAATCTGGTGACCGACCCCGCCTTCGACTCGTCGCTCGACGACCTGGTTCGCGCGCTGTCGTCGGTGTTCGTCGACATGAAGTTCTATCTGCTGTTCTCGTTCCTGTTCGGCTACAGCTTCACGCTGCAGATGACCTCGGCGGCGCGGGCCGGTGCCGCCTTCGAACCACGCATGCTGCGCCGGATCGTCGGGCTGTTCGTCCTCGGCGTGCTGCACATCGTGTTCCTCTACAGCGGTGACGTGCTCACCACCTACGCGCTCGCCTGCCTCGTGCTGTTCTGGATGCGCGGCGTCGGCGATCGGACCGCGCTGCGGGTCGCCGCCGCGCTGTACGGGTTCGTCTTGCTCGGCCTACTGGCGAGCGGCCTGCTCATGGACACGTCGGCGGTCTTGCCCTCGACGGCCGAGGCCGAGGACAACGGCAGGCAGGCCACCGCGGCGCTGCTCGGCGGGTGGAGCGACGTCATCGGGGACCACCTCGCCGGACTGCCACTGCTTGTCCTGCAAGCCATCACGCTGCAAGGGCCGACCGCGCTCGCCATGTTCCTGCTCGGCATGGTCGCCGGTCGCCGGAAGCTGCTGGCGCAGGTGCGCGGCGACGAACCGATGCTGCGCCGAATCCAGTGGATCGGGTTTCCGATCGGCCTGGCGGGCAGCCTGATCTTCACGATCGGCGGCGGTACCGGCAACGCCTTGCCCGTCGCGGTCAGCGTCCTCACCGCGCCGCTGCTGGCCGCCGCGTACGTCGCGACCCTGCTGCGAGTTATGCACAGCCCACGCACCGGTTGGCTGCGCGCGGCACTCGCGCCGGCCGGGCGGATCGCGCTGACGAACTATCTCGGTCAATCGGCCATCGGCTTGCTGCTGTTCACCGGCATCGGATTCGGTGTCGCGGGCCGTCTTTCACCGTTGGCGACGCTGGCGGTGGCGCTGCTCGTTTTCGTGGCACAGTTGGCGGTCAGCGCAGTGTGGCTGCGCCACTACCGATATGGGCCCGCGGAGTGGGTGCTGCGGTGGATCACCAACGCCCGCCGACCGGCGTGGCGCGCGGCGGAAAGCCGAACGGCGTAGCGAAGCAGTCGATTTTGGGTGGGCGCGGCCTGCATACTTGCTCTGCTGAACACCCAGCGGCGCAGACGGAAAGGCAAGGCCATGACCATGACCGGCCCGCTCACCGGAAAGACGGCCCTGATCACCGGCGCCGACACCGGGATCGGCAAGTCCATCGCCAAAACCCTTGCCGGACAAGGCGCGCGGGTGGTGATCCAGCATCCGCACGCGCCGGAGTCGGCCGCCGACGTGGTCAAGGCGATCACCCACGCGGGCGGCTCGGCGCTTGCCCTCGCGGCCGACATCGGCGATCGGGCCGAATACGAGGAGCTGATCCAGGCCATGCTCGACGAGTGCGGGCACTGGGACGTGCTGGTACAGACCCCGACGGCGGCGATAACGGCACCGCTGCGGGAGATTTCCGAAGAAGACTTCGACCTCGGCTTCGTCGCTCCCGCCAAAGCCGTTTTCTACGGCATCCAGCTCGCCGCGGCCCACCTTTCCGACGGTGGCCGCATCATCACCGTCGGATGCTGCGCCGCGCCCGGCAACGCCGTCGACAACGCGGCGATGAGCGCCATCGCGGAGTTCACTCGCGCGCTTGCCGCGGAGTTCGCGCCGCGGCGCATCGCGGTCAACGCGGTCAGCCCCGGTGCGGCGGCGCACAGCGCGGAAAAGAGCGAGCACGAAACGAGTTACACCACGGGGGCGAAATTCCTCGACCGCGTCAACGCTTCAACCGAGATCACCGAGGCGGTGGCCCTGCTGGTGAGCGACGACGCCGAAGCGGTGACCGCCGAACACATTCGAGTCGGCGGCGGCACCGCCTGAAAACTGCCGCTATGCAGGCAAACCGCCGGTGAAACCCGGGCAACGTGAACAGCGGGCCGAATCGGGTCGAACGCAGGCCTAACGACTCGATACGGCCGCAAGACTCCTCCTGAACGATCTCGATCCGGATCGTGCACACCGGGATCGCCTCGACCGACCGAGCAAACGCTTACGCTGTGTTTTATGACTCGTGTTACCGCGCAAGGGAGCACAGTGGGCAGCGCGATGGCGGAACCGTCGCCCGTGTATCGGAGTGCCGAGCTTTCCGATCTCGTTGATGTCGCGGCGATCGAGGCCGAGCGCTTCGGCGACCAGGCCTACCCGTACTTCGTGTTGCGCCAGCTCTTCGATCTACACGGCGCCAATTGGCTGGTCGTGGAGGTCGACGGCATCGTCCTCGGCCATGTACTCGTCGCGCTCACGCCGGATCGCCGCGGCTGGCTGCTCAGCCTCGCTGTCCGCGCGCACAGTTGCGGCCGCGGTTACGGATCTACCCTCCTACAAGAAGCGATCAACCTATGTAGGCAGCGCGCGATGCGCAGCGTGCGCATCACCGTCCGCCCGACCAACCAGTCGGCATACAACCTGTACCGGCGCATCGGCTTCGCCTGGACCGGCTACGAAGAACGCTACTTCGGCGCAGGCGAACCGCGCGATGTGCTCGAGTACAAGCTCGCCAACGCCTGACCGAGGGCCGCGTTCTACCCACGCCCCTCACCCACGGTGGCCTCGCGTTACCGACCACCGAAGCCTTTCAGGCACAGGAACTCTCGTTATTCTTCAGCGCTACCGATCCGCCGCTGGCCGCCTATAGGGCTGTGCCGCACGGAATTCCGATCACCAGCCTCCCATCCCCGCTGTCAACTCCGCCCAACTAAAAGTGTGCGCCCGTTTCAGCGGATTGCCAAGAGCGCCGTCCAACCCGATCCCTGCTCCGCGAGGTTGTTCCGCGCCATATCGTCGATCCGTATCCGGGGCTCAGAGCAGAATTGGTCAAGCCGTGAACGAGAGCGCCAGCGGAGCGAAATCGGGCAGCGGTGAGCAGATCCTTACGGCCAACTAACCTGTTGTCATATTGCTGAAACGCCAGCTCCATAGCGTTTGCAGGCATGTCGGCACCCCACTAGCAGTGATCGGAGTCGGCTGAATGATCACCGGCGTCCCAGGCAACTCAGTACCCACCGCGCGGGTGACCGCCGCGTATCGGCGGATCGCCGAGGCGGATCGGCCCGAGGTGTGGATAACCCTGCGCCCGGAGAGTGCGGTCGCCGCCGAGGCGGCGGCGGTCGAGCAAAGGCTCGCCGACGGCGCTTCGCTGGCGCTGGCCGGGGTACTGGTGGCGGTCAAGGACAACATCGATGTCGCCGGGCTGCCGACGACCGCGGCCTGCCCCGAATTCGCGTATACCGCCGAGGTGACCGCGGCCGCGATCGAGCGGCTGGTCGCGGCGGGTGCGATCGTGCTCGGCAAGACCAACCTCGATCAGTTCGCCACAGGGCTGGTCGGCACGCGCAGCCCGTACGGTGCCGTGCGGAACGCGCACGATCCCACGCTGATCTCCGGTGGTTCCAGCTCGGGCTCGGCGGTGGCGGTGGCGCTCGGTATCGCCGACATCGGAATCGGCACCGACACAGCGGGTTCCGGCCGGGTTCCGGCGGCATTGCACGGAATCGTCGGCGTCAAAGCCACGCTCGGCGTGATTCCGGCGCACGGTGTCGTACCCGCGTGCGCGGACTACGACGCGGTCACCGTTTTCGCCCGAGACCTCGCGAACGCGGTGGCGGCCGCGGCGGTGATGTCGGGCCCCGAACCGCGTGATCCGCGCAGCCGCGCCTGGCCCGCGGACGTCCGGCTGGCGGCGCCGCTGGCCGCGCGCATCGCGATTCCGCGCACCGCGGACCTGGCCGCGCTGAGCGGGCCGTATCGGGAGGCGTTCGCGCGCACCGCGGCCGTCGTCGCGGATTCCGGCGCCACGATCGAGGAGGTCGACATCTCCGTCCTGCTCGACGCCGCGCTCCTGCTCTACGACGGTGCGATCGTCGCCGAACGCCATGCCGCGGTCGGGACCTTCCTGGATACCGCACCCGCAGGCGCCGATCCCACGGTCGCCGCGATCATCGAATCAGCCGGAGCCACCACAGGTCCCGCGTTCGCCGCCGATCTGGACACCCTGGCCCGCGCCCGCGCGGCCGCCGCCGAACTGCTCAACGGTTTCGACGCACTGCTACTGCCGACAACCACCGAACACCCGAGTATCGCGGCGGTACAGGCGGACCCGGTCGGCATCAACAGACGCTTGGGCACCTACACCAACTTCTGCAACCTGCTCGACCTAGCGGCGATCGCGATCCCCGGCGAATCCACCGCCGCCGGTGCGCCTTTCGGCGTCATGCTGGTGACGCCCGCCTTCGCCGACCAGGTCGCCGTCGATCTCGCCGCCCGCATACTCGGTGCCGAGACCACACCGCTGCTGGTCGAACGTGGCGTCGACCTGGCCGTTTTCGGCGCACACCTGCGCGGCCAGCCACTGCACTGGCAGCTCGAAAAGATCGGCGCGCGCTTCGCCGGAGATATCCACACCACCGACGCGTACCGGCTGACCGCGCTGAACACCACACCCCCGAAGCCGGGACTCGTCCGGCACGGCGACGGTCTCGGTGCGCCCATCCTCGGTGAGCTGTTCCGCGTCTCCGAGGCCGGGCTCGGCAGCTTCCTCGCAGCCCTGCCCGCCCCTATGGCGTTGACCAGCATCGAATTGTCCGACGGCCGTTCGGTAATCGGCTTCGCCTGCACCTACGACGCCGCCACCACGTCCACCGACATCACCAGCTTCGGCGGCTGGAAGTCCTATCTCGAGCACGGCGCACAGCGTGCTTCGCTAGCTGTTGGGAGCTAGCGCGGCTATCGCGGTGACGAGTTCCTCGCCGGTGGGGAGCGGACTGGACGGATCGCTGATCCATTGCAGGGCTAGGCCGTTCACGAGAACGAAGTACAGCTTGCCGATCGCGCGGGCCTGCGGCTCGGTCAGCGCGGGGTGCAGTTCGCTGACCAGCTCGGCGAATCCGGCGATCGCGTGCTGGTGGACCGACGCCATATGGAGCTGATCGGCGGCCATCGACCGGTGGCCACGGATCAGGTTCTCGGCGCTGGCGACGATCCCGTCGCGGTGGCGGGCGAAGAGTTCCTCGACGCCGGTCCAGGTATCGGCAAACGCCTGCGCCCGTGATCGGTCGCGCGCCGCGCCGCGAATCCGCTCCGCCAGTTCGTCACCCAACATGTGACCTGTCGCCTGAGTGAAGGCCTCGGTGAGCAGGCGCTCCTTCGAGCCGAAGTGGTAGCCGATCGAGGCCAGGCTCACGCCCGCCTCGGTGGCGATGTCGCGTGCCGTCGTCTGGGCGAATCCGCGCTGATAGACGCAGGTGCGGGCGGCGGCGAGCAGTGCTTCTCTGTTTCCCATATCTCCACTGTACGGGCGTCTCACACATTTGTACTAGACATACGTGCAAGTATCGTGTAGACATATGTCTAAGACATTCAGATCAAGCAAGGGAAAAGATCATGAGCCTCAACCACTCCACCGAGCTCCGCGTCCTGATCGCCGGCGGCGGCATCGGCGGCAACGCGGTCGCGCTGCAACTGCTTCGGGCAGGCATCCGCCCCACCGTGGTGGAGCGGGCCGAGGCGCCGCGACCGGGCGGTCAGGCCGTCGACCTGCGCGGGCCGAGCTGCGAGGTGGCCGAGCGAATGGGCCTGATGCCGGGCATCCGCAAGTACCAGCTCGACGAGCGCGGCATGAAGTTCGTGGACGCCGCGGGCCGCGATGTCGTGCGGATGCCGACCGAGCTGTTCGAGGGCAAGGGCGCAGTCGCCGAAATCGAGCTCACCCGAGGCGATCTCAACCAGGTGCTGCTCGACGCGCTGGCGGCGGAGGGCGGTGTGGACTACCGCTACGGCGAGTGGATCGTCGAGCTCGACCAGGACGAGGCGGGCGTTGAGGTCACCTTCGCCTCCGGCGAGCAGCAGCGCTTCGACATCGTGATCGGCGCGGACGGCCTGCATTCCGGCACCCGCCGCATGGTGTTCGGTCCGGAGGAGCAGTTCTCGACCTACCTCGGCGGCTACATGTCCTTCTTCACCCTGCCGACCCCCGACAGCACGGAGAACAACTGGTTCACCATGCACTCGCTGGTCGGCGCGACCAATATCGGGCTGCGTCCCGACGCCGACCCGGCAACCTCCAAAGCCCTGGTCACGATCCGCACCGACGCCGATCCCGCACTGCGCCGCGACGTTTCGGCCCAGCAGGAGCTGATCCGGCAGCGGCTGGCCGGTGGCGCCTGGGAGGCGGCCAGGATCACCGCCGCCATGGCCGAGGCGACCGACTTCTACTTCGACGACCTGGCCAGGATCGACATGCCGACCTGGTCGAAGGGCCGGGTCGTGCTGCTCGGCGACGCCGGATACTGCGGCTCGCCGCTCACCGGCAACGGCACCGCGATGGCGCTGATCGGCGCGTATGTGCTCGCCGGTGAAATCGCCATGCACGCAGGCGATCCCGAGCAGGCGCTGGCCCGCTACGAGGAGGTGCTCCGCCCGTTCATCGCGAAGGCCCAGGAACTCCCGCCGGGCGGTCTGAAGGCCATGACCCCCAAGACCAGCTTCGGGATTCGCGCGGGACAGACCGTCAGCAAGCTGATGGCCTCGAAGGTGATGAAGCCGCTGATGATGAAGATGCTCAGCAAGACCGAGTCCTACGACCTGCCCGACTACTCGGCGCAGACCGTCGACCAGTAGTCCGGACGCGCAACGACCGGAACCGTGCCGCACGGTTCCGGTCGTTGCCGTCCGTGGCTACTCGACGGTCGTTCGCTGATCGAGCAGGAACGGAAGCGCGAAGTTACGGAGCATCATTCGCTCATCGTCTTCGCCGGCACCCGGCAGAGTCAGCAGGGACACCATCACCCGGACGAACCATTGGCCGAGTCGGCGGGCGGCGGGCGCGGACAGGTCCGGACGGAAGCCACTGACAAAGTCGGTCGCAAGGGCATCCACCACCTCGGATGAATTCGACAGCTGGGCAACGATTCCCGCATTGGCAGGCGCGAACCACACCGCAAGGTGCGGCGTTTTACGGACCTCGGCGATCAACGCGGTGAAGCCGTCCAGCATTTGCTCGCCAGGGTCATCGGCAGTCGTGACCACAGGATCGCGCCACACCCGCTCGACCACTTGACGCGCCTCCCGACCGGCGAACGCGACATACAAGGCTTGTCGATTGTCGAAGTAGCGGTAGAGCGTCGCCCTGGAACACCCTGCGGCCTCGGCGACTTCGGCCATGCCGACGCCGCTGACGCCCTTATCGATGAACAGCGCGCGCACCGCGTCGAGGATGCGCTCGCTCGCCAGTTCCGCGCGGCCGTCGGCCAACCAATCGCCGGTCACGCCACACACCGGAACGGGACGGTGGTCGGCCGACGGACGTAGGGACCGGGAGCGTATTCGACCGCATCGATATCCACCGCGAAGTTCGGGAAGCGATCGAGCAGTTCCTCCAGCGCCACCCGGGCCTGCATCCGCGCCGCGGCGGCGCCGAGGCAGTGGTGCGGACCGTGCCCGAAGGTGAGTATTCGCTGCGGATTCCGGTCGATATCGAGGTCTGCCGCGTCGGCACCGAAGGCGCGTTCGTCCCGGTTGGCGGAGCCGAACACCAGCAGCACCTTGCGACCGACGGGAATTGCCCTGCCGCCCAACTCGACATCGCGCGTGACCGTCCGCGCCAATCCCTGCACCGGCGCGGTCAGCCTGGCGAATTCCTCTATCGCCGTGCGGATCCGGTCCTTGTCCTCGGCCAGCGCGGCCCGTTGCTCCGGATGTTGTTGCAGCAGTTGCACCGCGCCGCCGAGCAGGCCGGTCGTAGTGTCGTTGCCCCCGGCGACCATCGTCCAGGTGTAGGCCAGAATCTGCACCAGGCCACGCACATCCGCGTCGTTCGCCGCCATGCCCGCCTGCACCAGCAGCGATACCGTGTCCTCCCCCGGATCGGTCCTGCGGCGCTTGATGAGTTCGGCGAAGTAGCCCATCATCGCCATCGAGGCGGGCAGTGCCTGGGTTTGCGCGCGATCGATGCTGCCGGCGACCACCGCGTCGGTCCAGCCGTCGAACTGGGCCCGATCCGGCTCGGGCACCCCGAGGTAGTAGGCCACCACCATGCTCGGCTGCGGTTTGAACACCTGCTTGACGATGTCGCCGCCGCCGTCCTCGGCGATCCGGTCGAGGCGGTCGCGGACGAATCGGCGCACCACCGGTTCCACCTCGGTGACCTGGCGCGGGGTGAACCCGCGGGCGACGAGTTTGCGAAAGTCGGTGTGCTCCGGCGGATCCTGCATGACCAGCGGCGGGTTGTCGGTGAGCCCGATCTGTGCCAGCTCGCCGTATTCCACGGTCAACCCGTCGCGCGAGGAGAAGGTCTCGCTGTCCCTGGCCGCCGCGTACACGTCCTCGTGCCGGGTGAGCACCCAGTAATCGTTGTCGGGACGCGTCGGCGGCACCACGTGATGCACCGGATCCTGTTCGCGCAGTGCGGCATACATCCCCCAGGGCGACGTCCAGGTGGCGCCGGAGCGGAGCTCGAAGACGGGAGCGGGCCGATACGCATCGATCAACATGTAGTGACGGTAAGACAAATAGACATTTATGTCTAGAACAAGTTCTACTTGTGGCGCCGGGCCGATCACCCTCCGAAACCGGTCCGGCCGCCCTTTCGAGTCGGGACCGTCGCCGCGCACCCGCGGCCTCGCGCATTCGCGATGCGCAAGCGCCTCAAGCGGTTACCTTCAGCAGTGGCAACACGGTGCTCGTTGCCGGTCAGCTCCCGGAAGAGCCAGCGAAAAGCGTGTCCGGTGTCCCGAGTGGCCCGCCGAGCCGGTCACCCCTCGTGGACCGGCCCGGCAAGCACCCTTCCCCCGGAGTCCGACCTGTCAACCCCTCGAAGACAGGTCGCGCTCCGTTCCCCACCCCCGGTGGTGGCTAGAACACCGAAGCCCCGGAACCCCCCCGCCCGGGGCGTTCGGTGTTGACACAAACAATGCACGCGCGGGCTTAGCACGGACTTAAGAACACCTTGCAGGTGCGAGGCCGCCGGTAATAAGGCCATGTGGGCGGCCAATGTGCCGGGTTTGTAGCAACCGGCCCCGGATAGCGGATGATGGAGGCAGGAGCGCCAAGGAGATTGGGAGCAACAATGGAAACCGTGGTGGTCTGGGCACTGGCCTGCCTGCTTTATTGGTGGGGCCTGCTGTAACCGTGGGCGGCAACCTGGCCGAAAACGGCTAGGTCTACTACACACTGTCGTAGCGTCGTGACATAGTCGCACGCGCGTCTCATTCGACCGCACTCACCCAACGACCGCCCGGCCAGATCTCGGCGCCGGGCCTCGGCCAAAGTCAACGGATTCTCTTGGTTCGCGGCGATTTTCACGATCGTCGCCGATCGGCATCGCCGGGCTGCGCACCCGCCGAGCTGTCGCCCGACCGCGCCGAGATCCGCTGTCCGCCACCATGAATGACGGATAGCGGAGAAACGTCAGCTCAGCGTTTTGACCGCGGTCTTGGTGACATCGGCGACCAGCTCGTTGCTCGGCTGGGCATCCTTGGCGGGCTTGCGGGACTGCACCGCGATGACCAGGGGCGCGCGCGCACCGTCGGGCCAGGTGACCGCCACGTCGTTGGCGCAGCCGTAATCGCCGGTGCCGGTCTTGTCGCCGGTGGTCCAACCGGCGGGCACGCCCGCGCGAATTCGCTTGTCGCCGGTGGTGTTCGCCTTCAGCCAACCGGTCAGCCGCTCGCGCTCCGGCGCACCGAGGGCATCGCCGAGCACGACCGCGCGATAGTCGGCGGCGAGCGCGGCCGGGGTGGTGGTATCGCGCTCGTCACCGGGGATCGCGGTATTGAGATCCGGTTCCCAGCGATCGAGACGGCTCACCTGATCGCCGAGGGTACGCAAAAAGTCGGTAAGTGCTCGAGGGCCACCGAGTTCGCGCAACAGCAGGTTGCCCGCGGTGTTGTCGCTCTGCGTGATCGCGGCGTCGGCCAGCTGGGCAGGCGTCATGCCCTCGGCCACCTTGGTGCTGGTCACCGGTGAGTAGCTGAGCAGATCGGCGGCGGTGTAGTGGATGACCCGATCGAAGTAGCCGGTGTCGAGCGGGTGGGCCTTCAACAGGGCCGCGGCGGCCAGCCCCTTGAAGGTGGACAGGAACGGGAAGCGCACGTCCCCGCCCGCGGCGACCGTCTTGCCGCTTCCGGTGTCGACCGCGAACAGGCCGATCTGCGCGGCGTACTGCTTCTCCAGCGCCGCGATCTCGGCGGCGGAATTGTCGGCCTGCGTGCTGGCGCTGGGTGAGTCGGTATGCGCAGCAGGGGTATCGGTGCCGCAGGCGGCGAGCAACGGTAGAACGAGAACGGCGGTGGCCAAGGCCACCCGGGAAGCACGCGTCAGCCGAAACATCCCATCACTGTGGCAGGCCAGTCAACGGCCCGCAAACAGAACTTCGGTCCGAATGACCTGCGGCTATTACCGAGGCAGGTGCGTGCCACCGGGGGCACGCACCTGCCTCACGTTCGAACTACCGCGCCGCTCAGCCCTGTGCGGGCGGCGGCGTCGAACCGCCTTCCAGACCCGCCCGGACACCCTCCTCGACCCGCTTACCGAGATCGGGATCCACATTGGTCCAGTACTCGAAGACCCGGCTCAGCACCGGTTCTCGCACGCCGCCGAGCACGTGCCCTACGATGTTGTTCACCAGTCGGTCGCGCTGTTCGTCGTTGAATACCTCGCGCACCAGGGTGCCCGCCTGGGTGAAGTCGCCATCCTCGGCGTGCTGCACGTAGCCCGCCCGCACCATCGTCGGGTCGAACTCCCACAGGCCGCCGTCGGGTGCCTGCGCCGGGTCGGCGTGCGGGCCGCCGAAGGAATTCGGCGCGTACACCGGCACGCTCGCGTCGTTGTAGGAGTACCGCATCGCGCCCTCCTTGGAATAGGAGTTCACCTCCGCGGCCCTTGGCCGGTTCGGCGGCAGTTGCGCGTAGTTGGTGCCGATCCGGTAGCGGTGCGCGTCGGCATAGGCGAACACCCGGCCGAGCAGCATCTTGTCCGGCGAAAAGCCGACGCCGGGAACGACATTCGACGGCTCGAAGGCGGCCTGCTCGATGTCGACGAAGTAGTTGCCCGGGTTGCGGTTCAGCGTCCACTTGCCGACCTCGATCAGCGGGTAGTCCCGGTGCGACCACACCTTGGTCAGGTCGAACGGGTTGAACCGGTAGCCCTCGGCGTCGGCGACCGGCATCACTTGCACGTGCAGCGTCCAGCTCGGGAACTCGCCGCGCTCGATCGCGTCCCACAGGTCCTTGCGGTGATAGTCGGCGTTCTCGCCGGCAATCCGGTCCGCGTCGGCCTGGGTGAGATAGTCGATGCCCTGGTCGGTCTTGAAGTGGTACTTCACCCAGAAGCGTTCGCCCGCGGCGTTGATCCACTGATAGGTGTGCGAGCCGTAGCCGTTCATGTGCCGGTAGGTCTTCGGGATGCCTCGATCACCCATCAGCCAGGTCACCTGATGCGCGGTTTCCGGACGCAGGGTCCAGAAGTCCCACTGCATGGTGTGGTCGCGAAGTCCGTTGCCGGGCAGGCGTTTCTGCGAGCGGATGAAGTCGGGGAACTTGATCGGGTCCTTGATGAAAAAGACCGGGGTGTTGTTGCCGACGAGGTCGTAGTTGCCGTCCTCGGTGTAGAACTTCACCGCGAAACCCCGTGGGTCGCGCCAGGTGTCGGGGCTGCCCTGCTCGCCGGCCACGGTGGAGAACCGGGCAAGTGACTCGGTCCGCGCACCCGGCTGGAACAGCTTGGCCTTGGTGTAGCGGCTGACGTCGTTGGTGACCACCAGCTCGCCATAGGCGCCCGCGCCCTTGGCGTGCACGATCCGCTCCGGTACCCGTTCCCGGTTGAACTGGGCGAGCTTCTCGATGAGGTAGTGATCGTGCAGCAGGATCGGGCCTTGGGTGCCCGCGGTGAGCGATTCGTTGTCGCTCCCCACCGGCGTTCCGGTGTTCGTCGTTGTCGGTTTGGTCATCTCGAACCCTCCTCGTTGACGCGAATGCCCGGGGTGGGCTGTGCCCCCGGGGCTCAATCAGGACTGATGCCGCTCTTGCGCGCGGCACGTCGGGCACAGGCCCCAGAAAACGACCTCCGCCTCGTCGATCGCGAATCCGTGGTCGTCAGCGGGTTCCAGGCATGGGGCGCTACCCACGACACAGTCGATGTCGACGACCGTGCCGCAGCCACGGCACACCAGGTGGTGATGGTTGTCCCCGGTGCGGGTTTCGTAACGCGCGGCCGAACCGGCCGGCTCGATGCGCCGCAGGATTCCGGCATGCACGCAGGCCCGCAACACGTCATAAACGGCCTGCGTGGACACCGAACCCAGGGCTTCCCGAACGGTGGCGGCCACCCGATCCGCATCGACGTGCGGCATGGCGGCGACCGCGTTCAACACCGCGATCCGCGGGGCGGTGACCCGCAGACCGGCTGCGCGCAACTGCGCCTGCGCATCGGTGTGGTTGGTGTGCATGCCAACGATCTTCCTCTTATTCTGGAATTAGTCAAGAAAATGAACCAGTAAATATAAGCGCTGGGTGCGGGGCCAGCGCGCAGCGAACAACACGGTCGGCACCAGTGAACTGTGATGAGAAACACAGGTAGACAGCTCTGGGTGCCGGTCAGATTCAGCACGATGTCCGTGGGGGGGGGGACCGGCATTTCGACACGGCGATCGAAGCAGGCGAATATGTTGGGCAGATCACATTCGGCGGAGCGGAATACTTCCGGGCAGGTGGTCGTTGATCACCACTGTCGGCGTCCGGACAGCCCCGGGCCTCACCCCATTTGTCGCTACGAGCGACCACCCGCCGAGAGGCGCTTGTGGGACGTCGACGCGAGTCGTGACGCTGCCGCGTTGGAGCGCTTGCGAGCGCGAATGCGCGAGGCCGCGCGTCCGGCGACTCAGCGCCGCCAGGTTTAGTGACCTGGCGGCGTTTGTGTTTTCCGGCCCGGCTCGCCGCCTTGTTGGCCGGTCCTGGCGGGCTCGCGCGATAGCCTCGTGCGCATGGGGCGATTCGGTGGGTTCCTCGTTGGGTTCGCTGTGTTATCGCTGGTCGCGGGCAATGTATTCGCCGGTAGCGCGCAGGCGGCGCCCAGTCGTGCGTCCGCCGAGGCACGATGCACGCCGCAATCGGGACGCGAGTTCGCGCGGGCGAAGCCAGAGCAGGTCGGTCTGGATGCCGAGTTGGTCGCCGACGCGCTGACCTTCGCCGCCACCCGAAATCGGTTGAATGTGCAGGTGTTCCGGCACAACTGCCTGATCGGCGAGGGACCGACGAACGCACAGACCGGGAACGTGGCGTGGAACATCTGGAGCTCCACCAAGAGCGTGGTCTCGCTGCTCGCCGGGATCGCCTGGGATCACGGCAAACTCGACATTTCCGCACCCATCGATCGGTACCTGCCGAGGGAACTCGGTGACGCCGAGCATCGCTCGATCACCGTGGAAAACCTGCTCACCGAGTCCTCTGGACTGGCGGTCGGCGCGCTCACCGAGGGCATCACCGGGGTCGTCCCGATCGATCCGAACAGCGCGGTGCAGGCACTGGGGATGCCGCTGGATCACCCGCCCGGCACGACATTCAGCTACAGCCAGCGCAATGTGGATCTGCTCAGCTATGTCCTCGAATTGGCGGTCGGTGAACCGTTGCAGCAATTCGCGCAACGCGAACTGTTCGATCCCCTCGGCATCCAACGCGGCGACTACTACTGGGCGCGCGATCGCTCCGGGCATACCTACGGCTACGCACATCTGATGATCCCGCCCAACGATTTCGCCAAACTCGGCTTACTCGTCAGCAACGACGGACATTGGGGCACAAAGCAACTCGTCTCGTCCCGCTATCTGCGGCTCGCGCTTCGACCGTCCTCGGCCAACGAATGCTACGGATATCTTTTCTGGCTGGGCCCCGGCTGCGCGGCCCCGCTCTATAACGTGCCCGACGATGTGTTCATGATGGACGGACTCGGCATGCAGAACGTTTTCGGCATTCCGAGCCTCGACCTCACCGTGGTCTGGACCGGATTCTTCGGCAATCGCAGCAGCAAGGGCTTGACCGGCACCCTGCAGAACCAGGCCGAACTGCCGTACGAGTTCTTCCGCAAACTGTTCGCGGCATTTCACGACCGGCCCATGCCCGACCTCGGCCCGTTTGTCGAGCCGCCAGTGCGATTGGACCCGAGAACGTATGTCGACCCGGACATTCTGCTCGCGGTGTTCGGCATCGGCCCCGACGCGTACCCGGGCTGCAATATTTTCTCCTGCCTGGACTACCCGCTTGCCCCGCCGTTTTGGGATACCGCGCCGGGTTGCGCGATCCTCGCCTGCCTCGGCCCCGACGCCCCGGGTATCCGGTGAATTTCGGGCGCAGCATAACTCGCCATTCGCCCGTCGCCGCCGAGTTCGCGCGATAGCCTCGTGCGCATGGGGCGATTCGGTGGGTTCCTCGTTGGGTTCGCTGCGTTATCGCTGGTCGCCGGGAATGTATTCACCGGCAGCGGACCGGTATCCGCCGAGCCGATGCGTTGCGCGGTGCAATCCGGCCGTGCGTTCACGCGCGCCACGCCCGAGCAGGTCGGCCTCGACAGCGCGCGGGTCGCGGACGCGCTGACCTTCGCCGCCACCCGGAATCGGTTGAATGTGCAGGTGTTCCGGCACAATTGCCTGATCGGCGAGGGACCGACGAACGCACAGACCGGGAACGTGGCGTGGAACATCTGGAGCTCCACCAAGAGCGTGGTCTCGCTGCTCGCCGGGATCGCCTGGGATCACGGCAAACTCGACATTTCCGCACCCATAGATCGGTACCTGCCCCCGGCACTCGGTGACGCCGAGCATCGCTCGATCACCGTCGAGAATCTGCTCACCGAGTCATCAGGGATGAAGGTCGGCGTGTTGACCGAGGGCGCCACCGGTGTCGTTCCGATCGATCCGAACAGCGCGGTGCAGGCTCTCGGTGTGCCGCTGGACAATCCGCCGGGCACGGTATTCAGCTATAGCCAGCGCAATGTGGATCTGCTCAGCTATGTCCTCGAATTGGCGGTCGGTGAACCGTTGCAGCAATTCGCGCAGCGCGAGCTGTTCGATCCGCTCGGCATCCAACGCGGCGACTACTACTGGGCGCGCGACCGCTCCGGGCATACCTACGGCTACGCACATCTGATGATCCCGCCCAACGATTTCGCCAAGCTCGGACTCCTCGTCAGCAACGACGGGCATTGGGGGACACAGCAACTCGTCTCCGCGCAGTATCTGCGACAGGCGCGCCATCCCTCCGCGGCCAACAAGTGCTACGGCTATCTGTTCTGGCTCGGGCCAGGGTGCGCGGAATTGGCGAGCAACCTGCCGTCCGACGTGTACATGATGTCGGGGCTCGGCATGCAGAACGTCTTCGTGCTGCCGAGTCTGGACCTGACGGTGGTGTGGACCGGATTCTTCGGCAATGTCAGTCAGTACGGCGTGACCGGGACCATTCAGAACACCGCGGAACTACCGTACGAGTTCTTCCGCAGGCTGTTCGCGTCGTTCCATGAGCGATCCATCCCCGACCCCGGGCCGTATGTGGAACCGCCGGTGCGACTGAACCCCAGTCAGTTCGTCGACCTGAACTTCGTGCTCGCGGTATTCGGCGCCGGGCCGTTCGCCTATCCGGGCTGTAATGTCTTGTCCTGCTTGAATTTCCCATTGGCGCCGCCCTTCGCGGATGCCGCGCCCGGATGCGCGATCTTCGCCTGCCTCGGCCTCGGTGCCCCCGGCATCCGCTGAATCACACACCGAGAAAGGGCAGCTCGCCGTCCTTGGCGCCGTGCGCGCGGAAGTGGTCCGGGGAGACGACGATGAACAGCGCGTCCGCCTCGGCGATCAGCTGGCCGTCGAGTTCGAGCCGCGCGTAGATGTGCAGTTTGCGGGCGCCCTCGCGACGATCCACGTGCGCGGACACCGTCATCGGGCGATGCAGCGGCGCGGGTTTGACGTAGTTCACCGTGAGTTTGGCGGTCACCGCGGGAATCCCGCCGCGGGTCGGCACGCTCCCCGAGGCCTCGTCCAGGACCGCCGCGACCACCCCGCCGTGCGCGAGACCCGGTGCGCCCTGATGCCTCTCGTCGAAGGTGCAGTCGCCGACGATGCGGCCGTCCACGAGCTTCGTCAGCATGGCCACTCCGGCGCGATTGGCCGGCCCGCAGCCGAAACAGTTCTCGCCATGCGCGGAGTCCGCGCCGTCCGGTGCCTGGCCCTCGGCAAGTCCGGTCATGCGCACCCCTCAATCAGGAATCAACTGTGTCCCGATTGAAGCTACGGCATGATCGGCCAGCGATCGCACCGGCCGATTCGTGGTGGCGTGATAGGTACGCGCTCCTGCGACAAGACCAGCGGCCGGTCATCCGCTACGGTTCAACCGATTTACCGCGTTGTCGTTAGGAGCCGAAGCGTGACCGACCGCGTAGCACCCACCCCCGAGGAAGAGAGCTTCAGCGCCCATCGGATGGGGGCATTCGCCGACGCGGTTCTCGCGATCGCGATCACCCTGCTGGTCATCGAGATCAAACGGCCGGAGGGCGAGGACCTGGCCAGCCCGCACGCCCTCGCCGAATTCCTCTGGCACGAGAAGGCGTCGTTCGTCGCATTCGTGCTGGCGTTCTTCCTGCTGTGGTCGGTGTGGCGCAGGCACCACATCCTCATCGACGAGGTCGACCGGCTGGACCGGGCGACCGCGGCCGCGCACGCACCGCTGCTGCTGTTCGCCGCCTTCCTGCCGTTCCCCACCGCGGTCTTCGGGCACGCGCCCGACAACAAGCTCGCCGACTGCCTGTTCGCCGCGACCGCCGCGGCGCTGTTCGGCTGCGAAGGTGTCGTGAAGGAGTTCGCTTGGCGGCGCGCGATATTGCGGCCCGGGGTGGATCCGTTGAAAATCCGGGTCAGCGCCAACGCGTCCGCCTCGGTCACCTTCGTCTTCGCCCTGACGGCCGGGCTGGTGTGGGTCACGCCGTACATCTGGTACATCTGGTTCTTCGTTCCGCTGGCCGCCGCGTTCGGCGGAAATCTGCTCGAACGCGTGCGTCCTGACGCCAGCGCGCGTGTGCGCGAGCGCCGGGCCGGGCAGCCGCAGGCGTAGCCCGGACGCTCGCGGGCGGTCAGCCGATCGGGGTGAGCCAGCCGTGCAGGTCGTCGGTGCGCAGCGCGGCGGCATGCCGCTTGCGCAGGGCCTGCGAGATCGGGCCCGCTTGCCCTTCGGCGACCGTGCGGCCGTCGACCTCGAAGACCGGGGCGGCGCCCGCGGAGGTGCCGGTGACGAAGACCTCGTCGGCGATGTAGAGCTCGGTCAGGTCGACGGCGCGCTCCTGGACCGGGATGCCGTCCTCGGCCGCCAGCGTGAGGATGGTTCTGCGGTTGATGCCGTCGAGGATGTCGCAGGACACGTCGGGGGTGATCAGCGTGCCGTTACGGACCAGGAAGATGTTGGCCGCGCTGAGCTCGCAGACGTGGCCGCTACCGTCGAGGAAAACGCAGTCGTCGTAGCCACTGTCGATCGCGTCCTGCTTGGCCAACACCGAATTCACATACGCGCCGTTGACTTTCGCGCGAGACGGAATCGCGTTGTCCGGAATGCGCCGCCACGGACTGGATTTCAGCCGCATGCCATCTTGCGGGACGATCGGCACCGCGTCGTAGACGAACATGCTGACCTGAATCGCACAGCCACGCACCCGGGTGCCCGGGATCGACTCGACGACATGCACTGTGGCACGGACGAATACATCATCGACCGGCGCGTTCCGACCGACGAGCTCGACTACCGCCGCATAGAACCGCGGGTAGTCCCATTCCACCGCGAACCGATCGATCCCGATGATCTTGCACGACTCCTCGAGCCGCCGAAAGTGATCATCCAGCCGGAATGCGGTACGCGCCGCCCCCGCCACATGAACCGGAAAAACGGTGTACACGCTGAGCCCGTACAACACCGCCGACGACGCGACCCCAACCGTAGCCGCCTCGGCCGCAACGATCCGGTCACCTAGATACACATGGGGATGGGGGTTTGCCATCGCCGGAGGCTAACAGCCGCGCGGACGACAGGGCGACCGCATTTCCAGCCGGTCCGCCATGGAGACGGTGGCCTACGCTCGATCGTGTGACTCAGGGACAGCGGGGTGGGCGGGGGGTGCAGGGGGCTGAGCGGCGGGAGGCGATACTCGAGGCTGCTCGGGAGGTGATTGCGGAGCGGGGGTATCGGGGAGCTTCGCTTGGGGCGGTCGCGGAGCGGGTTGGGCTTACTCAGCCCGGGGTGTTGCATTATTTTCCGAGTAAGGAACACCTGCTGGTCGCAGTGTTGGCGGCTCGGGATCGGTGGGATACGGCGGCGTTTCTGGCTGGCGAGTCGGATAGTTGGCGGCTGTCGCATCTGGAGCAGTTGGTGGAATACAACGCGACGCGACCTGGCGTTGTGCAGACGTTCGCGGCGTTGGCCGGGGAGAGTGTGACGGGTGGGCACCCGGCTCGAGAGTACTTCGTCGAACGGTACGCGCAGGCCAGGGCGGGACTGGCGGGGATGCTGCGGGCGGAATTCGGGGATCGGTTGGCGGGTGGGCGGACGCCGGAGCAGGTGGCACCGCTGCTGATCGCGGTGTTGGACGGGTTGCAGACGCAGTGGTTGCTCGATCCGGAGGCTGTCGATATGGGGGCGGCGTTCCGGGACTTCGTCGCGCTGCTCGGTCCCGGTGAGGACCCTGCCTGATAGCCCAGGATTTTATAACGAGCCGGTAACGACACCTACTATTGATTAGGTGAGCTTGGCGGTACCTGTGGACGCCCGCTGCCCGCACTCACGGGTTGTCAACGACATCCCGCCCATCCCGTCCGCAACGACCTTGGCAGACAAAGGAGTTCATCATGAGTCCAGCCGACATAGCCCGTGAGGAAGCCGTGACGGCGGCTCTCGGGAAGCTCGATCTCTCGGCCAAAGCCGGGTTGTTGATGGGGCAGGACATGTGGTCGTTGCCCGCACTGCCGGAGATCGGATTGCGGTCGCTGGTGCTGTCCGACGGCCCGATCGGGGTGCGCGGGGTGCGCTGGACCGCCGATGATCCGTCCATCGCGCTGCCGTCGCCGACGGCGCTTGCCGCGACCTGGGATCCGGAACTGGCCAGGCGGGCCGGTCGGCTGCTCGCGCAGGAGGCGCGGCGCAAAGGCGTGCACGTGGTGCTCGCGCCAACGGTCAACCTGCATCGATCTCCCTTGGGCGGAAGGCATTTCGAGAGTTACTCGGAGGATCCGCATCTGACGGGTCGCATCGGGACCGGCTATGTGCGCGGCGTGCAGGATGGCGGGATCGGCACCACCGTAAAGCATTTCGTCGCCAATGACGCCGAGACCGAACGCTTCACCGTGAACAATGTCGTCTCCGCCCGCGCGCTGCGCGAGCTGTATCTTGCACCGTTCGAGGCGATGGTCCGCGATGCCGGGCCGTGGGGCGTGATGGCCGCGTACAACCAGGTCAACGGCACGACGATGACCGAGCACGGCGAGCTGTTGAACGACACATTGCGCGGGGAATGGGGCTTCGACGGCATCGTCGTCTCGGACTGGATGGCGGCCAGATCGACGGTCGCGGCGATCACCGCGGGGCTGGATGTCGCGATGCCGGGTCCGCGCGGCGTGTACGGGGACGCGCTGGTCGCGGCGGTGCGCAACGGCGAAGTGGACGAGTCCGTGGTCGACGCGGCGGTGCGCAATGTGCTGCGGCTCGCGGCGCGCGTCGGGCTGTTGGAAGGCGCGGAGCCCGCGGTCGACACACCACCAGCAGAGCTCGACGGGGTGGCATTGGCGCGGGAGATCGCTTCTCGCGCTTTCGTTCTGGTGCGCAACGAAACGGTCGGGCAGCGCCCAGCCCTTCCCATCGACAAAGCTCGGCCGAAGGTCGCGCTGATCGGACTGGCCGCCAGGGATGCCCGTATCCTCGGCGGCGGCTCGGCCACCGTCTTCCCCGAGACCGTGGTGTCTCCGCTCGACGGACTGACCGTCGCGCTTCCGGAGGGCGCACTGACCTACGCGATCGGTGCCGCCCCAAGCGACGTCCTCGGCGCCGCGGACCGCGGATTCGATTTACACGCCCGCGTTTTCGACGCCGACGGCACCCTGCTCGGGGAAAGCTCGCTACCCAACGGCATGGTCAACTGGCTTGGCGAACTGCCCGACGGCATCGCCTACGACGCGCTGCACACCGTCGAGGTGCGTGGCACCTTCACCCCCGAGGAAACCGGCGCGCATGTGTTCGGCACCAAGGGAGTCGGTGATTTCCGGCTCGTCGTCGGCGACACCGTACTGTTCGACGGCGCCGAAACACTCACCGGCGCAGACCCGTTCGAAGCGTTCTTCGGCACACCGACGGAACGCGGCACGGTCGAGCTCACGGCGGGGGCGACGGTCGAGGTGACCATGACCCACACGCCGATGAAGTTCGCGGACATGCCCATCCAAGCGATCCTGTTCACCCTCGCGCACAGCGACCCGCGGCGCGACCCGGACGAGCTGATCGCCGAGGCCGTTGCGGCGGCGCGGGCGGCCGACGTCGCGGTGGTCGTGGTCGCCACCACCGAACAGGTCGAGTCCGAGGGTTTCGATCGCACCAGCCTGAAGCTGCCGGGCCGCCAGGACGAATTGGTCAGCCGGGTGGTCGCGGCCAACCCGAACACCGTCGTGGTCGTGAATGCCGGATCACCGGTCGAAATGCCTTGGCGGAACGCGGTGCCCGCGATCCTGTTGAGCTGGTTCCCCGGCCAGCAGGGCGGCGCGGCCCTCGCCGAGGTACTGCTCGGTGACACGGAGCCCGGCGGTCGTCTGCCCACCACCTGGCCCGCCGCTCTGGAAGACTGCCCGGTCTCGGAGGTCACCCCTACCGACGGCGAACTCGTCTACCGGGAAGACCTGTTCATCGGTTATCGCGCATGGGAGCGGGCGGGCACCACTCCGGCCTACCCGTTCGGGCACGGATCCGGTTACACCACATGGGCTTACGAGTCGATCACCAACCAAGACAGCACGGTGACGGTCCGGCTGCGCAACACCGGTACCCGCCGCGGCGGCGAGGTCGTGCAGGTTTACCTTGCGCCCGTGGCCGATTCGGCGCACCGCCCCGCTCGCTGGCTGGCCGGTTTCGCCCGCGTCGAAGCCGATCCCGGTGAACTGGTCGAAGCCGAGATCCGCATCCCGGACCGGGCATTCGAGATCTGGGACGACGGCGCGTGGCGAAAAGTGCCCGGCTCGTACGAGATCCAGGCCGGGCATTCGATCGCCGATCGCCGCCTGACGGCCGAGTACGCGACCGAGTAAACGACTGCGGCCGTGGATCCGGTAGGGATCCACGGCCGCGATGTCCGTTCAGCGTACTCAGCGATTGCTGAGCAGCACCTCGGCGATCTGAATCGTGTTGAGGGCGGCACCCTTTCGCAGGTTATCGCCCGAGATGAAGAGGGCAAGACCGCGACCGTCGGGAACACCCGGATCCTGGCGGATGCGGCCGACCAGCGATTCGTCGGCACCGGCCGCCTGCAGCGGGGTCGGCACGTCGACGAGCTTGACGCCGGGGGCCTTGGCCAGGATCTCCTTTGCCTGTTCGACCGAAAGCGGCTGGTCGAACTCGGCGTTCACCGACAGCGAGTGGCCGGTGAACACCGGGACACGCACGCAAGTTCCACTCACCAGCAGGTCGGGCAGGCCGAGAATCTTGCGACTCTCGTTGCGCAGCTTCTGGTCCTCGTCGGTCTCACCGGAGCCGTCGTCGACCAGCGAACCGGCCAGCGGCAGCACATTGAACGCGATGGGCGCGACGTACTTGTTCGGCGCGGGGAAGTCAACGGCGCTGCCGTCGTGCGTCAGCTTCTCGATGTCGTCGATCACCGCGCGCGCTTGCGTCGCAAGCTCTTCCACCCCGGCCAGACCACTACCGGACACCGCCTGGTAGCTGGACACGATGAGGCGGCGCAGGCCGGCGAGGTCGTGCAGCGGCTTCAGCACCGGCATGGCGGCCATGGTGGTGCAGTTGGGGTTGGCGATGATGCCCTTGGCCAGATTGCGGGTCTGCTCGGGGTTGACCTCGCTGACCACCAGCGGGACGTCGGGGTCCTTGCGGAAGGCCGACGAGTTGTCGATCACCGTGACACCCGCCGCGGCGAAGCGCGGGGCCTGCACCCTGGACATGGTGGCGCCGGCCGAGAACAGCGCGATGTCCAGGCCGGCCGGATCGGCGAGCTCGGTGTCCTCCACGACGATCTCGCCGCCACGCCACGGCAGCGTCTTCCCGGCCGACCGCGACGAGGCGAAGAACCGCACCTCGTCGGCCGGAAAGTTGCGCTCCTCCAGCAGCTTTCGCATCACGGCGCCGACCTGTCCGGTCGCGCCGACCACACCTACTCGAACACCCATGGTTTAACGTCCTGTTCCCGCGTGCACCACGGCGACCTCGTCGCCGCCGAGATTGAAGGCCCGGTGCAGCACCTGGACGGCCTCGTCCAGCTCGGTATCCCGGACCAGCACCGAGATCCGGATCTCGGAGGTGGAGATCAGATCGATGTTCACGCCCGCGTCGGCCAGCGCCTCACAGAACGTGGCGGTGACGCCCGGGTGGCTCTTCATCCCCGCGCCGACCAGCGACACCTTGCCGATGTGGTCGTCGTAGAGCACCTGCGCGAAGCCGATCTCGTCCTGCTGTTTGGTCAGCATCTCGACGGCTCGCGCGCCGTCGGTCTTGGGCAGGGTGAAGGTGATGTCGGTCTTGCCGGTATCGATCTTGGAGACGTTCTGCAGCACCATGTCGATATTGATCTCGGCATCGGCGACCGCGCGGAACACCTTGGCGGCGTAGCCGGGCACGTCGGGCAGCCCGACCACGGTGACCTTGGCCTCGCTGCGGTCGTGCGCGACGCCCGTGAGGATTGCTTGCTCCAAGGGGATGTCCTCCATCGATCCGTAAACGTAGGTGCCGGGCTTGTCGGTATAGGACGAGCGAACATGCACGGGCACGTTGTACCGGCGCGCGTATTCGACGCAGCGCAGCATCAGCACCTTCGCGCCGCAGGCCGCGAGTTCCAGCATCTCCTCGTAGGAGACCTGCTCGAGCCGCTGCGCGTCCGGCACGATCCGCGGGTCGGCGGTGAAGACGCCGTCCACGTCGGTGTAGATCTCGCAGACGTCGGCCTCGAGCGCCGCGGCCAGCGCCACCGCGGTGGTGTCGGAGCCGCCGCGGCCGAGCGTGGTGACGTCCTTGCTGTCCTGGCTGACGCCTTGGAACCCGGCGACCAGCACGATCTGCCCGTCGTCCAGGGCCTGGCGCAGGCGGCCCGGGGTGACGTCGATGATCTTGGCGTTGCCGTGCGCGCCGGTGGTGATGACGCCGGCCTGCGAGCCGGTGAACGAGCGGGCCTCGGCGCCGAGCGAGTGAATGGCCATCGCGACCAGCGCGTTCGAGATGCGCTCACCCGAGGTGAGCAGCATGTCCATTTCCCTCGCCGGTGGCGCGGGCGCCACCTGCTGGGCGAGGTCGAGCAGTTCGTCGGTGGTATCGCCCATGGCCGAGCAGACGACCACCACGTCGTGGCCTGCCTTCTTGGTCTCGACGATCCGTTCAGCGACGCGCCGGATGCGCTCGGCGGTGGCCACCGAGGATCCTCCGTACTTCTGAACAACGAGAGCCACGACAGGGTCCTCCAAGATCGACTACCAGCTGCTAACAGGCACCAAGCGTACCGGCCGTGGTCCAGCGGATTCCGGCTACCTCCTCAGCCGACCGGCGCGGCCGAGCTGCTTCGCTGGTCGGACTGGCGTTCGAACAGCACGTCGATGGCGGCTTCGTCACTGACGCAGTGATGAGGCCAGGCGCTGGTCAGCGGTTAGCCAGGCAACAACTGATTTCGCGAGCACATGGGTAACTCGTCAGGTATGGGCTAGCGAAACCCGATAAGCCACTGCCGGCCGCCGACATCACTGTTATCGCGCCTAAATCTGGCCTGAATACGCGGAGAGGCGGGACAGTGGAGTGATGAAGAGCACGGTATTAGCGGTGACCACGGGACGGACCGAGGTTGTGCAGGACATCACCGGCCAGTGCGCGTCGTTCGTGCGCGAGGCGTCCGGCGGCGGTGACGGGTTACTCAACCTGTTCGTGCCGCACGCGACGGCCGGTGTCGCGGTCATGGAGCTCGGTGCGCGCAGCGACGACGACCTGCTCGCGGCCCTGCGCGAGTTGCTGCCCGCCGACGATCGGTGGCGGCACGCACACGGGTCGCGCGGGCACGGACGCTCGCATGTGATGCCCGCGCTGATCGCGCCCTACGCAACGATTCCGGTCATCGATGGCGCAATGGCCTTGGGGACCTGGCAGTCCGTCGCACTGGTGGATCTCAATATCGACAACCCCGATCGGCAGGTGCGGTTGTCGTTCCTCGGTGACTAGCCGTCCGCGGGAACGGGTAGCCGGGCGAGTTCGGTGCGGTTGGCGACGCCGAGCTTGGCGTAGACGTGGGCCAGGTGGGTTTTCACGGTGCCGCGACTGATGAACAGGCGCGCGGCGATCGCCGGATTGGACAGGCCGTCGACGGCGAGAGCGACGACGGACCGTTCCATCGGGGTCAGGCTCGCCCAGCCGGAAGCCGGGCGGTTGCGTTTGCCGCGCGCTTTGGTGGCGTAGTCGATGGCCTGGGCGATGCCCATGGATCGGCCGCGTTGCAGGTGGTTGGCCAGATCCTGTGCTGCGACCCGGGAACCCAGCAGTGTGCGGGCGATGTCCACCGGCCGTCCTGGTGCCGACCCGGTGTCGGCGCGGGCGCGATCGGCGGCGCCGAGCAGCACGGCGGCCGACTCGGGGGTGCCGCGCCGGGCGAGCACCACCGCGAGCGCCTCGAGGCTTGCCACGCAACCGAGTACGAGCTCGCGGTCTGTCCGGATGCTCAGTGCCTCATGATGCAGGCGCAGTGCCTGCTCGATATCGCTGTCGTGCAATAGGAATGCTTGCTGGTCGAGTACGTCGGCGTGCACCGATGGGAGGGTCCGGAGCATCGGTTCGGCCGCCAAGGCGTCGAGAAGTGCTGCCGCCGCGTCGGATTCACCGATCTCCCGCAATGCGGCGGCAAGGACCGCCCTGGTCCATGGCGTCAACGGTCCATCGGCGGCTTCGCCGGGTGTGCGGCCTTCTTTGCGGCACCACACGATGGCCGCAGCGGGGTGTCCCTCGGCCAGTGCGAGCATGCCGTGCACGCGCTCCCAGCCCGGCACGAACGGCGAAGCTTCGCCGTCGAGCAAACGGTCGATCGGCGCGAGCGCCGCGGACGCATCATCGAAACGGCCCTGACACACTCGTATTTCGGCGAGGGCCGCGCGCGCCGAGCCCATGTGGTGAAAGTCGTGCAGCGGTTGGGCGGTGGCGACAGCCTGCTCGGCGAGTTCGGCGGCGCGCGGCAGATCGCCGGACCGGGCTGTCGCGGTGGCGAGCCAGGTGAGCGCGAAGCAGGCAAAGCCGCGATCATTGCGCTTACCCATGCCGACGAGGGCCTGGTCGAGTTGCGCGATGGCGTTGCGGTATTCGTCGCGGAACAGGTGGATCAGTCCGAGCAACGCTTGGGTCGAGTCGGCGACGAAACCGTCGCCGGCGTGCAGTGCGTCCTGGTGCAATACCTCGGCGTCGGCGTATGCCCGATCCAGGTCGATGCCGAGCTGCTCGACCGCGCACAACGAGCGGGCCAGTCTGCCCACCGCGTCCGCGCCCAGCTCGGCGGCCAATACCGCTGCGGCACGGGCCGATTCGTAGCCGACGAAACCATACACAGCCGTGTCGCACACCAGCGCCAAACCGGCAAGCACGCGCGCCTGCAGCTCGTCGCGCGCCCCCTCGCCTCGGTCGACGGCCAACCGCAGCACTCGCACGCCCTCGACGCCACGTGGTTCGAGGTACCAGAACCACGCCATCGCGGCGGCGAGCGCGCGTCCGCCGGACGGATCGTCGCGGCGCAATCCCCAATCGATGGCGGCGCGAATATTGGCCAACTCCACCGTGATTCGTGCCCGCCAGGCATCCTGGTCGGTGTTGCGCAACGGTTCGGCCTGCTCGACCAAGGCGAGATACACCGCGAGGTGGCGATCGCGCAGCCGCTCGGTTTCCGCGGCTTCGGCCAGCCGCAGCAATGCGTAATCCCGTACTACGCCCAGCATTCGATAGCGCGCCACCGCGCCGGTGGTATCCGCTGTCACCAACGACTTGTCGATCAACCCGCGCAATGTTCGCAACACGCGACCAGGTGGCGCAGCCAGCTCGGCCACCACATCGGCGGAAAAGCCCGGCTCGAACACCCCGAGCCTGCGGAACAGCACCCGCTCGTCGCCGTCGAGCAGCTCATGACTCCAGCGCATCGACTCGGCGAGCGTCCGCTGCCGGAACGGCGCGGTCCTGGCACCGCCATCGAGCACCGCGTACGGCTCGTGCAGCGAGTCCGCGAGCTGGGTCAGCGACAATGTGCCCGCCCAACCCGCGGCGAGTTCGAGGGCCAGCGGCAACCGATCGAGGCGGTCACAAACCTGGCGGGCCGCGGTGTGGCCCTGTGGTGTCGGCTCCCCCGCGTCCGCCCGGTCGAGGAACAGCGTCAACGCGTCCGCCAGCCCGAGCGCGGGCACCCGGCGCACCTGTTCACCGCCGACCCCGAGCGGCGCGCGGCTGGTCGCGAGCACACCGAGTCGTGGACACCGCTCGAGCAGGCCGGCGACCAGCGCCGCGACACCGTCGCCGAGCTGCTCGCAATTGTCGAGTACCAGCAGAGTTTCGCGGTCGGCGAGCCCGCGGGCCACGGTCGCGACGGGATCCGCACCGCCGGGTAGCAGCACATCGATGGCCGCGGCGACTCGCTGCACGACCGCCGCGTCGTCGCGTTCGTCCTCCAGCGCGACCCACCGGACACCATCCGGCCAGTCCTCGGACACGGTGCGCGCGACCCGAAGCGCGAGCCGCGTCTTCCCGCACCCGCCGGGCCCGACCAGGGTGACGACCTTGCCCGGTGCGACGGCGGCACCGATCGCCGCCAGTTCCTCGGTGCGGCCGATGAACGAGGACAGCTCGGTGGGTAGCGCGTCGGTGGAGTCTGGCATCGCGTCAGCAGTCTGACATGCCGGGCCCGCGCGGACGACCGATATCCAGCTCGGCCACCTCGGCCACCACATATCGGCCAGGTGGCAGATGTTCCGGAGCCGCCGCGACGGAAGCATCTATCTCAACGACGCAGACAGCGTCACAGACGAGAAGGAAACATCATGACGAACACAGGAAACCGCCGGGTCGTTGCCAACATATCGCTCTCGCTGGACGGCCGTACCAACGGTCCGGGCGGCGACTACGACATGAGCTGGATCGTGCCGCACGCCGTCAGCGACACCGCCCGTGACCGGATGGTCCAGATGACCGAGGCGGCCACCACCGCGCTGCTCGGCCGCAAGAACTACCAGGGTTTCGGCGGTTATTGGCCGACCGTCGCGGTCGACGCGAACGCCGACCCGCGCGACCGGGCCTTCGGGCAGTGGCTCGACGACGTCGAGAAGGTGGTCTTCTCCACCACCCTCACCGAGGCACCGTGGCAGCACTCGCGGATCGCGGACGCCGACCCGGTGGCGACCGTCAAGCACCTGCGCGAGCAGGACGGCGGCGACATCGTCGTGCTGGCCAGCAGCAGCGTGATCAAGGCGCTGCTCGCGGCCGACGAGGTCGATCGGATCCTTATCACCCAATGCCCCGAGATCGCAGGCGGCGGCGCCCGCCTTTTCGAGGACGGCCTCGCGGCGTCGAGTTGGTCGCTGACCGACCTGTCCACCACCGAGTCCGGCGCGCTGTACCTGATCTATGACCGGATCCGCGGCGAATGATCTGCCCCGGCGGCGGCCGTAGCGAAAGCTGATCGGCCGTCGCCATTGCCGGGTCAGGCTCGGGTGAACCAGCTGGTCTGATTGCCGTTGCTGAATTCCTTGCGATCGGTCGGCGTGAACAGCGTCGGCCGGAACTCGCCGTCGAAGGCGGGGATGCCGGTGCCTGCGACGACCGGGTAGCTCTTGATCACCAGCTCATCGATCTCACCGAGCAGTGCGGCGGCCAGCTTTCCGCCGCCGGCCAACCAGATATCCAGGCCCGCTTCCTGTTTGAGCTGCCGCACCAGGGCCACCGGGTCACGCTCGATCAGTTGCACGGCAGGGTCATCGATTCGGCCGAGCGTGCTCGAAACCACGTACTGCCGCATATGGCCGTACGGGCTGGTCAGCCCGGCCGCGAGGGCAGGCACGTAGGTGCCCCGGCCCATGACCAATGTGTCGAACTTCTGATTCGGCGCATCCGCCGCGATGCCGAAATGCGGCCGCACATGGGTGGGTAGCGTTTCCGGGTAATCCCGCGCGAGCCACGCCGTGAAGTCATCGGGTAGCGGATAGAAGCCGATATCCCCATCGGGGCCGGCGATGTAACCGTCGAGCGACATCCCGACGAAATAGACGAGTTTTCGCATAGCAGAACCTCTTTCGAAATGTGCCGGTCAGGCGCGGGTGAACCAGGTGACCTGCGCGCCGTTACCGAATTCTTTGCGTCGGACCGGCACGAAACGGGTCGGCCGGAACTCACCGGCGAAGACGGAGACGCCGCCGCCCGCGACAACGGGGTAGCTTTTGATGATCATCTCGTCGATCTCACCGAGCAGCTGGGCGGCGAGATTGCCGCCGCCGCAGAGCCAGATATCTTTGCCCTCTTCCTTTTTGAGCCGCCGCACCACACCGAGCGGGTCGGCGTCGACCAATTCGACGGCTGGCTCATCGATCCGGCCGAGCGTGCTGGACACCACGTACTGCCGTAGGTGTGCGTACGGACTGGGGAAGCCGGCGAACAAACCTGGCTCATAGGAGCCGCGGCCCATCAGCACCGTGTCGAAGTGCTTGTTCGGCGTGTCCAGCGCCATCCCGATGTGCGGCCGGAATTCCGTCGGGACGAACTCCGGGTACTCCGCGTTGATCGAGGCGCCCATCTCGTCGTCGGCGGGGTAGAAGTCGTATTCACCGCCCGGACCTGCGATGTATCCGTCGAGAGACACGGCAACGTAGTAGACAAGCTTTCGCAATCCGATACCGCCTAAGCTGTTGTACTCTGCATGTAGTGGTTTGAAGATAGTACTACAGATGGAGTGGTGTCAAGTGCGGACTAATCCTGAGCGCCGACAGGCGCTGCTCGACGCGGCGATCGAGGTCCTGGCCAGGGACGGAGCGCGTGGACTCACCTTCCGCGCGGTGGACAAGGAGGCCGCGGTGCCGACCGGAACCGCGTCGAACTACTTCGCCAACCGCGACGACCTACTGACCCAGGCGGGCAGTCGCTTCTACGAGCGGCTGGCGCCGAGCGCGGCCACCATGACCCAGCTTGCGGACGGCCCGAAGACCCGTGCGCACGTCACGAAGCTGATGAAGGACATCGTCGAGCGCATCGAGGCGTTCCGCACCGGCTACCTCGCGCTGCTCGAGTTGCGCCTCGAGGCGACTCGGCGACCGGAACTGCGCGCCGTGCTGACCGAACGGGTGCGCGCCGACATGGAGTTCAACGTGCGCAACCACCTCGATGCCGGACTGCCCGGCGACGAAAAGTCCGTCCAGCTGCTCTATTTGGCATTGAACTGGCTGATCGTCGACCGCCTCACGCTGCCAGGCGTGTTCACCGAAGCACAGAGCCAGGAGCTGATCGAGGCCGCCGTCGATCGCGTCGTCGGCGCCTGAAACCGCGCGGTCTCCATCGCCGAATCCTTGTGACCCGCGTCACCGATATTCGATAATGAGTCGATGATGGCGAATGTCGGAGACCGACTGCTCGTACACGGACACGTTGTGGGCCAGGGTGATCGCCAAGGGGAGATCATCGAAGTGCGCGGGCCCGAAGGCGCACCGCCCTACCTCGTGCGTTATGCCGACGGGCGCGAGTCGCTGGTGTATCCCGGGCCCGACGCGATTGTCGAACCGGCCACCTGACGCCTGGACTTGTCACAAATCTTCCGCGCGGAACTTGTTCAGCTACTTCCGATGTCCACTTTTGGACACATAAGGCCATGTCGGCAGCGCCCGTGGACTATCGGCCGCGCCGACGAGGTTGACGGAACAGATAACCGATAGAGAGAATCGGGCGCAGTTGTCCATCGGGGGTCGGAAGGTTTTACATGCGCACGAGAACCGATATTCGATTCGTCGTCGACGCCGATTCCGCGCAAGTGATGGATGCGCTGGCCGCTGTCGAAATGCTCCCGGAATGGTCGCCGGGATATCGCGACGCCCGAGTCGCCACCCGTGATGACGCGGGAAGGCCGATCCGGGTTTTCGTCAAGACCGAACTGCTCGGCAGTTCGGATATGCAAGTGCTGGAATACGATTGGACCGACAACCGGTCATCGTGGCAGGTCACCGACAGTACCCGGAGCGCGAAGGGCGGCGGCTGGTTCGAGGTCACCGGCGGCGCGGAGGGCACCGACGTCTGGTTCCACGCGGAGGACTACCTACCCATCCCGGTGCCCGGGCTACTACTCAAGCGCACCGTGCGCAAGCAGCACGAGATCGCGGTGCAGAATTTCATCGAGTTCGCCGAGTCGTTTCCGGAACCGGAAACCATCAAGCCGTATAGCTATAACGAATAACAAACGGTAGGCGCACGCTCATAGCGAAATCGGGCGACGCGCAGCCGAGCAAACACGCGCCGGCCCGATCGGGGTGCGACGATGTGCACCATGATCGGTTCCAAACGGGTTCGGCTCACGCCGGTGGCCGAAGGCGCGTCGGTGACGCAACTCGAGCTGTTCTTCGACCTGGTGCTCGTCTTCGCGTTCACCATGGTCACCGACCTGGCGGCGGAAGAGACCAGCGCGAAGAACATGCTGCGCGCGTTTCTCGTGCTCGCCCTGATGTGGTGGTTGTGGATCGCTTACTCCTGGCTCGGCAATGTGATTCGCGCCGACGAGGGCTTCGCCAGGGTCGCGATGTTCGTCGCGATGGGCGGCGCGTTCCTGGCCGCGCTCACCATTCCCGAGGCGTTCCATGACCTGGCAGGCGGCTGGTATGGCCCGCTGGTTTTCGCGATCGCCTATCTCGTGGTGCGGCTGGTGCACGTGGTGATGTTCTGGCTGGCGAGCACCGAGGACGCGCAGTTGCGCAACCAGGTGCTGCGCTGGTCCATCGGCTCGATCACCATCGGCACCACGCTGCTGGTGATCGCCGCGATGACCTCCGGCGCGGTGCAGATCGGGTTGTGGATCGCCGCCATCGCCGGCGACTACCTGTGGACCCTGCTCGCGGGCACCGACTGGCGGTTGAATTCGGCGACTCATTTCGCCGAACGGTACGGCCTGATCATCATTGTGGCGCTCGGCGAATCGATCGTTTCGATCGGCATCGGCGTAGCGGGACTGCCTATATCGTGGCCGATCGCGGTGGGCGCACTGCTCGGACTCGCGGTATCCGGACTGCTCTGGTGGACGTATTTCGATGTCGCGGCGTTGTCGATCGAACACGAGTTGAAGCACGCCGACGGCGCCAGGCAGATCAAGATCGCGCGGGGTGCCTACACCTTTTGGCATTTCCCGATGATCGTCGGAATCATCGGGCTCTCACTGGGATTGAAAAAAGTCCTCTACTATGTCGGCGACGCTTCCCATCACACGCTGAAAGACGCGCTGTACGGAATTCCGTTGTTCGCGTTGTACGGCGGAGTTGTGCTGTATCTGATCGCCTTGGTCGGCGCGAAACACTATGCGACAGGACAGATCAGCGCGCCACGAGTGGTCATCATCGTCGCCTTGCTCGCGCTGATCCCGCTGGCCGCCGCGCTGCCCGCCTTGGCGTCACTGGCGATCCTGTGCGCGGTGCTCGGCATCCTGATCGTCTGGGAAACAATCCAATTCGCCCAGCCGCGGGACGAGATCAGGCACGGGGTATCCGACTGAGGTGATGGCGCACGCTGTGTTCGGGCGGCGTCGGGCCGTACGCGGACGGCGGCACCCGGACATCGTTGCGCACCGCGTGCCGGATCTGATCGATGTTCTCCCGCAACACATCCGAGACCAGCTCGTCGGTGCGCGGGTCCTCGAGCACCTGGAACAGGATGCGGAACGTGGTGTCGGCGATCAGCCGGATGATGTCGTCGTGGAACGGGATGTAGCGCACCCGGCCTGCCTGCGGGTCCTTCTTGATCAGCTCCAGGATCATCTCGTCCATCTCGGCGCGGTTCTCCTGTAGCGCCGCCGCGATATTGCGGGTGTAGTGGCCGGTGCGCATCACCGACGCGACCTCGTCCATCACCGCGATGGTCATCGGCCGCTTGATCGTGTCCACGATGGTCATGACGAACCGGTTGACCACCGCGGCGGTGATCCGGTCGCCGAACACGCGGTCGGCGACGCGACCGAGCCGGACGGCGATCACCACGATCCGCAGCAGCCGGAAACCGCGGAAGAACGGGCTGGTCACCGGGATCATGCCGAGGACCTCGTACCAGTAGACGAACGGGAACGTCCACGGCCAGCCCGCCCGGCGCCAGCGCCACAGGAACTCGACGGCGAACACGCCACATATCGTCCAGTCGACGATCACGATCGCGTGATGGGTGTGCGCGGACACGTCGAAGAAGGTGATCCAGACGACCAGCGCCACCGAAACGATGGCCAGCGCCAACATGAAGAAGTCGGTCCATAGCGCGGGCGGCTTACGCGGGTAATCGCCCTCCGGAAGTTCCTCGCTGACCGGGGTATTACGCGCAGCTGTCACTGGATGTCCCTTCAACGCCGAACGGTCGTGCCGACACTAGTCGGCACGACCGCGCTTCGGCCGAACGCTACTTTCCGGAGCGGATGATGGCCTCGATATTGCGCTCCGCGAGCGCGGCGATGGTGAGCGACGGGTTGACCGTGCCGGTGCTGCCCGGAATGGCCGCGCCGTCCATCACATACAGACCGGGATGGCCGTGCACCCGGCCGTAGCCGTCGGTCGCCTTGCCGAGCACCGCGCCGCCCAGCGGATGCGCGGTGAACAACGCGTTCGCGTCGTAGCCGAGGGCGCCGTATTCGAGCACCGCGTCGGCTCGTTCGGCGATCCGGTGATCGACCGCTCGGGCCGCGGCCACCATGTCGTCGCGGTTCTGGCTCGGCCACGACAGACCGACCCGGTTGGCGGCCGCGTCGTAGCCGAACCGCGCGCGGGCCGGGTCGAGGACCATGCCGAGCGAGGCGAGCGCGCCCGTCTCGAACGGAATGCCTGGGATGTACCAGCTTTCCAGGCTGAGCGGCAGGCCCGACTCGTCGAAGATCCGGCTCGCGCTCGGCACGCCCTGGCCGAACCCGGCCAGCGCGCTCGCGCCACGGCCGAGCACCACGTCGCCGTTGGTCCCCCAGCCGTCGCCGATGTGCTCGTTGAGGTTGGGCAGTGCCCCCGTCGCCTGCGCGCGCACCAGCAGCTCCGAGGTGCCGACCGAGCCCGCGCCGAGGAAGAGCTGATCGCAGGTGAGGGTGCGGGTGCCGAGCACCTCGCCGGTCGGGGCCAGCTTGGTCACCCGGACCGAGAACCGCCCGCCCGGCTCCTGGGCGATCGACTCCACCTGATGACCGGGGAAGATCCCGGACCGGCCGGTGCCCTCGGCGTACTTCAGATAGTTCTGATTGAGGTCGAACTTGGCGCCGTTGGAATTGCCGAGGTTGCTGCGGGCTGCGGTGGCCGACGCCCGGCTGGCGCCGTTGAGCTCGGCGCGCAGGATGTCCCAGTTGAAGATCGAGTCATTGGGCATCGGCTGGTAGCCGGCCTTGCGCACCTGGTCGTCCCAGGCCCTGGAGTGCGCGAACGGCTTGGCGCCGTAGATGTCGCCCGGCATCGAGCTCAGCCGCAGCATCTCCCGCACCCGCGGGTAGTAGACGCGGTCCAGCTCGCCGTACTCGACCGTGCCGCCGAAGAGGTGGTCGAAGAAGCGGCGCTCGGGGGCGACCATGGCGCCGGTGAAGATCACCGATCCGCCGCCGACCGCCGCCGCGCGCCACACATCGATGCCGGGATAGTTGGTGCAGTCGAGGACGCCGCCGAAGCTGACGAACGTCATCGGCACCTTGCTGACGCCGGTGAAGTTGGTGCGATGCCAGAAGCCGCGTCCGTCCGGCAGGTCGTCGCCGGTGAAGATCTCCCGCCATGGATCGTTGGGCCAGCGCGACCCACGCTCGAGCACCGTATTGGCGATACCCGCCTCGGCCAGCCGCAACGCGGTGACCGCGGCGCCGAAACCGGAGCCGATCACGATCGCGGGCGTGTGCTCGGGTGGGTCGGGTAGCGGGGCGAAGATTTCCGGAACCCACGACTGGAACAGCAGGTTCCACACCGGATCGGCCGACGCCGGTCCGGCCGCCCGCAACGTTCCCGCGGCAGCACCGAACAGCGCGGCCGTACCCGCCGCTTTGAAGAAGGCGCGTCTACGCACCCAGCCACCTCCCTCATCACGCATGGCCGAGCGCAGATTACCGGTATTCCGCCTAGCTGAACAGTCGTTGCCTGACCGTCATCCGTTGTCTCCCTTCCATTGTCCCGGCCGACGGCGGCCCGCCGGTCGCGAGCAGCGGGAACGGAAGCGTGACGAACAGACCACGCCGACGCCCGCGGCAGGTGGACAAAAGGGGTCGGCCGGTCATTCCGCGAACGGTGCCCGATCGGCTTTGCAGGTCGCGCCGGGCGCGGGGAGCTGCTGGTCGATGAGGTAGCGCTCCTGCAAGCGGCGGGTGCAGTCGCCGGTGAGGTCGTGCCCGTAGCCGCCCTCGACAACGACGAGTCGCGCGTTGACCAATGCCTGCTGTGCCTTGCGCGCCGCGGTCAGCGGCGTGGCCGGATCGAAGCGATTGTTGAACAGCAGCGCCGGCACGTCCGAACGCAGGATCCACGGACCGGCGTAGCGCTGCGGGTAGCCGCCCTGCGGCGACGGCCACGAGGCGCACGACTGCCGAAGGTACAACCAGAACGCACCGAAGACAGAACCGTCGGCGCTCAATTCCTTTGCTATCGCAGGCCATTGCTCCGGCTCGCGCGGAAAAGTGTTGTCCGCGCAGGAGATCGCGTTGAACGAGTCGAGGAAGCCGGGCGGCACCGCGTTCGCGTCGAGGATGGCGCGCACCACATCGGGGTTGCCCGCGGGGCCGCGCTCGACTTCGGCGAGCAGCTGAGCCAGTGCGGGCCAGTCCTTGGGGTCGTACAGCATCAGCGTGTGCGGCGAGATGACGTCGGTATAGCTGACCGAACGGGCGCGCTCCCCTTCGCCGACCAGCACCGGCCCTTGCCGGAGCCGGTCAAGCAATGCGGTGTCGCGGGCGCGTAAATCCTCACCGCCGCTTGCCTTTTGGTCGCTACGAATCTGCCCGATCGGATCCGCCGGCGGCTTGCCCTGGCCGGCGAACGCGCAGCGCGACTGGCCCGCCTGGGCGCACAGCCGGAAGAATTCCGACAGCACCTCGTCGGTGCCCGTCGCCGCGGCATCGACCTCGGCGCGGGTGTCGGAGGTGTAGGCGTCCGGGTCGATCATCGAGCTCAGGTTCAGCGCGCGCACCCGATCGCCGAAGACCGCCCCATACACCTCGCCGAGATAGCTTGCGTACGAACCACCTTCGTAGGTCAGCCGCTTGTCACCGACGGCGCGGCGCAGCAGATCCAGGTCGCGGGCGGCGTCGACGGTGGTCAGATGCGGCAGCAGCGCCGCACTGTTCGCCGCGCAGCCCGCCGAAAGATCGCGGCTGAGGCGCGCCTGCGCGGCCTCCTCTTCGGCATTCACCGGCGGAATCCGCACCGCGGCCCAAAATCGTTGCTCCGCATCGGCATCGGCGAAGCAGCGCACCTGCGAGCTGCGCCCGACGCCACGCTGATCGAAGGTCACCACGTCGAAGCGACGGGCGATCTCGCCGGGGAACATCTCGCCGCCGCTCGCCCAATGAATGCCCGAGGCGCCGGGTCCCCCCGCCGGGGAGAAGAGGGTGCCGATGCGGCGCGACTGATCGGTCGCGGGCTGACGAACCAGCGCGAGCCCGAGCGTCGGACCGTCCGGATGCGCGTAGTCGATCGGTACCGTCGCCGTCGCGCACTGCAGCTTGCTCAGGGATTTCTCCTGGCACGGCGCCCAATCCAGCCGCGGGGTCGGCGCGGCATCGGCCTGGGCGACCAGATCGGCCACGGCCTGTTCATGTTTCTTCGGTGTGCCACAACCGCTCAATACCAACGTCGCCGCCAGCGCACCGACGACGACGATCCTCCACCCACGCATATCGAACATCTTGTGCCGCAACGGCACGGCCGTCGTCCACCACAGGGATGACTTGCACCCTGAGTTCTGCGCGCGCGGCGACCCTGAGGGCACCACTACGCCGGAACCGGTCGCGGCGCCGCGCCACGGATCGTCACCGTCACACGCCACCTCCTAGGACATCAACAGTCGAACCACGGCGATAAGGCCGACCACCACGATGACCGCGCGCAACGCGGTCGGCGGCATCCGCCTGCCCATCTTCGCACCGAGTTGCCCGCCGATGATGGAGCCGAGCGCGATCAACAGCACCGCCCGCCAGTCGACGTCGGCGATCACGATGAAGATCAGCGCGGCGACCCCGTTCACCAGCATCGCGAGCACGTTCTTGATGCCGTTGAGGCGCTGCATGTCCTCGTGCACGAACACCCCGAGCAGCCCCATCAGCAGCACACCCTGCGCCGCGCCGAAGTAGCCGCCGTAGACACCGGTCGCGAAGATCGCCACGAACAGGATCGGGCCGCCGTGCACGGGCGCGGGGCTGTCACCGTCCTCGCGCCGCCGCTTGACCCACCGCGACAGCCGCGGCTGCACGACAACGAGCACCAGCGCCGCGATGATCAGCACCGGCACGATCGCCTTGAACGCGGTCGCGGGCAGGGTGAGCAGCAGTACCGCGCCGGTGATGCCGCCGAGCAGCGACGCGGTGCCGAAGCGCAGCAATCGTTCGCGCTGGCCGGCGAGTTCCCGCCGATAGCCGTGCACGCCGCTGATCGCGCCTGGCACCAGGCCGATCGTGTTGGACACGTTCGCCGTCACCGGCGGCAGCCCGAAGGCGAGCAGCACCGGGAAGGTGATCAGGGTGCCCGAACCCACGATGGTGTTGATGCCGCCCGCGGCGATGCCCGCACCGAAGACCGCGAGCTGTTCCAGCCAAGTCATCCAAAAATCCGTTCGACGTCCCGTCGGACCGAAAGCAGTCCGTACAAGCGTTTGCTCCGTCCGAACGCTATCGGCACTGCCGGTCGAACGGACGACGGGACCGGGGTTCCAAGGTGTATTGCCACACGGTAAACTCGCCGACATCATGCAGCGGGCACTTCTTCTCAGCCGCCGCGACGGGGTCTGATCGGACCGGCTCCCGTCGCGGGGTTTCGCCGCGCCGGTCGACCCACCCTTTGGGAAACACCACACCCTCGGAGTAATCGCCATGTCCCCTGCTGACGCCTTCGTCTCCGGCTCGCGCACCATCACGCCGCCGTCCAAGCCCGCCCCCGCCGACCAGGCCGGGTGGAACGCGCAGAAGAACTCCTCGATGCCGACCTTCCGGTACCGGCCCTTCGCCGAGGAGGTCGAGCCGGTCACCGTGCCCGACCGCACCTGGCCGGACAAGATCATCGATGTCGCGCCAGGCTGGTGCGCGGTCGACCTGCGCGACGGCAACCAGGCGCTGATCGATCCGATGAGCCCGGCCCGCAAGCGCCGGATGTTCGACCTGCTGGTGCGGATGGGCTACAAGGAGATCGAGGTCGGCTTCCCGTCGGCCAGCCAGACCGACTTCGACTTCGTCCGCGAGATCATCGAGGACGGCGCGATCCCCGACGATGTCTCCATCCAGGTGCTGACCCAGTGTCGCGCCGAGCTGATCGAGCGCACCTTCGAGGCCTGCGCAGGCGCGCAGAACGTGATCGTGCACTTCTACAACTCCACCTCGATCCTGCAGCGCAAGGTGGTGTTCCGCGCCGATCGCGCGGCGGTCAAGAAGATCGCCACCGACGCCGCGACGCTGTGCCTGGAGATCGAGCAGCGCTACCCCGACACCAACTGGCGCTATGAATACAGCCCGGAGTCCTACACCGGTACCGAGCTGGAATACGCCAAGGAGGTGTGCGACGCGGTCTCCGAGATCATCGCGCCGACCCCGGCCAAGCCGCTGATCATCAACCTGCCCGCCACCGTCGAGATGGCGACGCCGAACGTCTACGCCGACTCGATCGAGTGGATGAGCCGCAACCTGGCCCGCCGCGAATCGATCGTGCTGTCGCTGCACCCGCACAACGATCGCGGCACCGCCGTGGCCGCCGCCGAGCTGGGCTACCAGGCGGGCGCGGACCGGATCGAGGGCTGCCTGTTCGGCAACGGCGAGCGCACCGGCAACGTCTGCCTGGTCACCCTGGGCATGAACCTGTTCTCCCGCGGCGTCGACCCGCAGATCAACTTCTCCGACATCGACGAGATCCGCCGCACCGTCGAGTACTGCAACCAGCTTGCCGTCGCCGAGCGCCACCCGTACGGCGGCGACCTGGTCTACACCGCGTTCTCCGGCAGCCACCAGGACGCCATCAACAAGGGCCTGGACGCGATGAAGGTCGCCGCCGACGACGCGGACGCCGACGTGGACGACATGACCTGGGCGGTGCCGTACCTGCCGATCGACCCCAAGGACGTCGGCCGCACCTACGAGGCCGTTATCCGGGTCAACTCGCAGTCCGGCAAGGGCGGCGTGGCCTACATCATGAAGACCGATCACGGGCTGGCACTGCCGCGCAGGCTGCAGATCGAGTTCTCCCAGGCGGTGCAGCGGATCACCGACGGCGAGGGCGGCGAGGTCACGCCGAAGGAAATGTGGGACGTCTTCGCCGACGAGTACCTGAGCCCGATCCGGCCGCTGGAGCGAATCCGGCAGAAGGTCACCGCGTCCGAGACCGACGGCGGCACCGACACGATTTCCGTTGTGGTGAAGGTCGACGGAGTCGAGCAGGAGATCACCGGCACCGGCAACGGCCCGCTCGCCGCGTTCATCGACGCGATCGCCGCGGTCGGTTTCGACGTGCGGGTGCTGGACTACTCCGAGCACGCCATGTCCGCGGGTGACGACGCGCAGGCCGCCGCGTACGTGGAGTGCGCGATCGGCGACAAGGTGGTGTGGGGCGTCGGCATCGCCACCTCCATCACAACGGCGTCACTGCGCGCGGTGGTCTCCGCGGTGAACCGCGCACACTGACCGCACGCGCGCGGCGGTCCTCCTCCGCCAACCGAGCACGCTGATAGCGCAGGTCGAGTACGGTAGAGCCGGGCGCGCGGGTCGATTATCGACCTCGCGTCCGGCTCTCGATCTTGCTGTCGGAGACCAGTTATCGGCGGCGTGTCATCCGGGCGCGTCTGCTCTTCACAGAGTGCTTGCGAGAGCGAATGCGCGAGGCCACATACCGCGACGCGAGGCCGCGAACCCCGTGCTAGCGTTGGTTTCGCACTCAAGCGCCGAGCTCTCTGCTCGTAGTACCGAGCAGATGGGGGAACTGTGACAACAAACGACCACAACCCGACCTCTCCGCCCTGGCTGCAGAGCCAATCGGTGGACACGGCCGACGGTACCGAGTCGGAGCAAGCCGCCGATTCGTCGGCAGAGCAGCCCGGCGACGTGGAAGTGACGGACTCCGAGAAGGCCGAAAAGCCGGACCAGCCGGATCAGGAACCGGCCGAGCCCGACTTCAGCGGCTCGACCGACCAGACCGTGTCCTACCCGCACGCGGCGATGCCGCCGCAGCCCTACGGCGCGCCCGAAGGTTTCGCGCCGCCCGCGCCCGCCGAGCAGTACGGCGGCTACCCGCCGGCCAACGCCGGGCCGTTCGCGCCACCCGGCGCATATGAGCCGTACCAGACCGGCCAGTACCAGCCGGTGAGCGCGCACAGCGGCAGCCACCAGATCGCGCCGGAACCGCAGCAGAACCAGAGCTACGGCGAGTACCGGCAGGAGATCGGCCCCGACGGCCTGGTCCGCCGGGTACCGCAGGAACATTCCGAAGCCGGTGCGCCGCAAGCCGATCAGCCGGCCGGGCCGATCTACAGCTGGGCCCCGCCGCCACCGCCGGTGACCCACCAGCCACCGCCGCCGCCCGCGTATCAGCCGCCGCCCGCCCAGCTGGGGCAACAGCCACCGCAGGGCCCGCCGATGGGACAGGTGCCACCGCCGAACTGGCCGGGTGGACCGAATCCGCATCAGCCCGCGCAGCCGTTCCAGCCGCAGCATGTGCCCGCGCCGGGCCAGCCGGGCCACTCGGTCAACGACCTGAACCTGCTCAAGCGCGCCCGCCGCGCGCCGCGCAGCGGTTGGCGGCGTGCGGTGCACAAGGCCACCGGCGGCGTGCTCAACCCCGGCGAGTCCGCGGCCGATGTCGTCTACCGCGACCTCGTCGACCGGGTGAATCAGCCGGTGCGCGGCGACTATCGGATCGCGATCCTGTCGCTCAAGGGCGGTGTCGGCAAGACCACCACCACGGTCGGCCTCGGCTCGACCTTCGCGTCGCTGCGCGGTGACCGCGTCATCGCCATCGACGCCAATCCCGACCTCGGCACGCTCGCGCACCGGGTGCCGCGCCAGACTCGCTCCACCGTGCGCAACCTGCTCGAGGACCAGCACATCAGCAGGTACTCGGACGTGCGCGCACACACCTCGCAGGCGCCGAGCCGACTGGAAGTGCTTGCCAGCGAACAGGATCCGGCCGTCTCCGAGGCGTTCAGCGAGGCCGACTACCGCAAGGCCATCGGCATCCTGCAGTCGTTCTACAACATCATCCTGACCGACTGCGGCACCGGCCTGATGCACTCTGCCATGGCGGGTGTGCTCGACATGGCCAGCTCGCTGGTGCTGGTCACCTCGCCCGCCATCGACGGCGCCCGCAGCGCCTCGGCCACGCTGGACTGGCTGGACCACCACGGCTACGGCAAGCTTGTCGAGCGCACCGTCGTCGTGGTCAACGCCTCCCGCCGCGGTGCCTCCACGGTCGACCTCGACCAGTTGCGCAAGCTCTTCCTCGACCGCACTCGCGCGGTCCAGGTGGTGCCGTTCGACGATCACCTCGCCGAAGGCGCGGAGATCGATCTGGAACTGGTGAGCAAGCCGACCCGGCGGGCCCTGCTGGAATTGGGTGCGATGGTCGCCGACGACTTCGGTTACGTCGGCGCGCAGCAGTATCGCCACCCCGGCCCGATGGGGCACTAGATATTCGAAAGATGTTGCGGCCCTGAGGCATACGCCTCGGGGCCGCACTCTTTACTAGTACTTTCCGAACAGCACCGCGGCGTTGTGGCCGCCGAAGCCGTACGAATTGTTCATCACGTACCGCACGTCGGTGTGGCGCGCCGCGCCGCTGACGATGTCGAGAGCGATGTCGCCGTCCTGGTTGTCCAGGTTCAGGGTCGGCGGTATCACGCCGTCACGCAGGCTCAGCACCGAGATCGCCGCCTCCAGCGCGCCGACCGCGCCCACCGAATGACCGAGCGCCGACTTGGGCGCGTAGATCGCCGGATGCTTGCCGATCGCGGCGGCAATGCCCTTGGCCTCGGCCAGATCTCCGAACGGCGTCCCGGTGGCGTGCGCGTTGACGTGGTCGACCTCGGCGCCGTCGACGCCCGCGGTCTGCAGCGCGCGGCGCATGGCGCGGGCATTGCCCCGACCCTCCGGATCCGGCGCGACCAGGTGATAGCCGTCGGCGGTCAGACCGGCGCCGAGCAACCGGGCAAGCGGCCGGGCACCACGGGCCAGGGCGTGCTCTTCGGTCTCCAGCACGAGCAAGGCCGCGGACTCGCCGAAGACGAAGCCGTCCCGGTCCCGGTCGAACGGGCGCGAGGCACGTTCCGGTTCGGCCACCCGCGAGCTCAACGCGCGCATATTCGTAAAGCCAGCCAGCGCAAGAGCATTGATCCGGCCTTCGACACCACCCGCGACAATGATGTCGGCCTCGCCAAGAATGATCGACCGCCAAGCGTGCACCAATGCTTCACAGCCCGACGAACACGCCGACACCGGCGTCACCACGCTCGCCCGCGCGCCGAGTTCGAGCCCGAGCACCGCGGCCGGGCCGTTCGGCATGGCCATCGGGATCGCGAACGGCGAGACCTTGCGATAGCCCTGATCGCGCAGGATGTCGTTCGAGTCGACGATCACCTCGGCGCCGCCGACGCCGGTGCCGATCGAGATGCCGAGCCGGTCCTTGTCCACCTCGGGCGCGCCGAGGGTGTCCCAGATCCGCTTGCCCATCACATAGGCCATCTGCTGGACATAGGACATGCGCCGTTTTTTGATCCGATCGAGCTCGGCGGTCGGATCGGCCTTGAACGTCGCGCCGATGTTGATCGGCAGCTGCTTGCTCTCGACCTCCGGATCATCGAGAAGCCGCACCCCGCTCTCCCCCGCCAACAGACCCTTCCAGGTGGACTCCGTGTCCGCGCCGAGCGCGGAGGAGACCTCGACCGCGGTCACCACCACACTTCGGAATCCGCCGTTGCGAGTAGAGAACTCGGTGATATCACGCATTACTGTCGCGTGTCCTTTCGTAAAGCAGCACCGCTGAAAGCCTGTCCAGCAATCTATTTGGCGGACCAGGGTGGCGACATGTGCGGAACTCTCACAGGACACACCCAGGAATTGTGGGAATGTGCCAACGACGCAACAACAGTCGGCCGCTTAGGCTCTACCCTCGACTCCCGTACCAGTGCCTTCGCGTCACACTATCTCGATCATCGCGAGATCCATCTGTGGAAAGCCGACAACCGCGATAACGAGTTCACCTCTCCCGCTTGGCGGTCGACTTAGGCGCGGACTCGGCGACCACACTCGCCGCGGCGTCGCGGAACGCGGCAAGCACCGCGGCGATGGCCGGGCTGCGCTCGGCACGCGGGCGGATGGCCAGCTCGAACATGCGGGCGGCGCGGACACCGGTGAGGCGCAGCAGCGAGAGGTCGGGGTGCGACACCGAGTAGCGCGGCATCAACGCGACGCCGTAACCACTCGCCACCAAGGCTTCGATCACTCGGAAGTCGTTGAGTCGCTGCGCTATTCGTGGCTGCACACCGGTGAGCGTGGCGATCGAGCGGAGCACGTCGTCGATCGGGTAGCCGCCACGCACGCTCAACCAGGTTTCGTCCGCCAGTTCCTCGGGAGCCACCGCGGCATGCCCGGCCAGCCGATGGAACGGCGCGACAACAACATCGATGGGCTCGCGCATGAGCAGGCGGACGGCGATACGCGGGTCGGCGATCGGCGCGGCGCGCTCGTCGCGATGGGTAAGCACCACGTCGAAGTCGGCGAGCAGCCGGGTGGCCTCGGACGGCGGCAGGTCGACGTCGCTCGCGACGAGGTCGACGCCGCTGTGCGAGAGCGCGGACAGCACCAGCGGCAGCAGCAGCGAGCCCGCCGACGGGAACAACGCGACCCGGACCCGGCCGCGCGGCGACCCCCGATAGTTGGCCATCTCCGCGACGGCGCGATCCATCGCGGCGAGCACCTCGTCCGCGCGCACCACCAGCGCCCGGCCCGCGTCGGTCAGCCGGACGCGGCGGCCATCGGGCTCGAGCAGCGCCACACCCGCCTCCCTGGCGAGCACCTTGAGCTGCTGCGAAACGGCCGACGGAGTCATCGAGAGCGCGGCAGCGACGGCGGCGATGGTGCCGCGATCGGCGAATTCGCGCAGCACGCGGAGTCGCTCGACCGACATCGGCGGCCCATCCTGCTGGTCAGCCACGGTTTTGCCGAGGCAGACCAGACACCGGGCAACGTGCAGCGATCATGAAGCAAAACTACATCAATAGTCCATATTAATTCGATTGTTCTGATGGTTAGTCCCGCGCACGATTGACCGCATGACCGCTCGTGATCGCCTGCTCGGACTGACCGTTGTGCTGCTCTGGGGACTGAACTTCCTCGCGCTGCGCGCGGGACTCGACCACTTCCCACCGCTCTTCTTCGCCGCGCTGCGCTTCGCGGTCATCGCGGTTCCGGTGCTGCTGTTCGTCCCGCGCCCGAAGGTCCGGTTGCGCTGGCTCCTGTTGTACGGCACCGGTTTCGGCATCCTGCAGTTCGCGTTCCTGTTCACCGCGATGCGGGCGGGCATGCCGACCGGACTCGCCTCGCTGGTGCTGCAGTCCTCCGCGCCGTTCACCGTGCTGCTCGGCGCGCTGTTCCTGCGTGAGCGGATCCGGCCGGTGCAGGTTGCGGGCATCGCGGTGGCGATGTCGGGCATGGCGGTGATCGGTTGGGACCGCCTCGCACACGCCTCGCTGCTGCCGGTGCTGCTGACGCTGGCGGCCGGGCTCGGCTGGGCCTTCGGCAATATCGGTGCGCGGCAGGCCACCGTCGAATCCCCGGGCCTCAACACCATGCACCTGACGCTGTGGATCGCCGTCGTCCCGCCGCTGCCGATGTTCCTGCTGTCCGCCGCGACCGAGGGCCCGACCACCGGCCTGCGCTCGGTGGTCGATTCCTTCTCCGCGACCGGCTGGCCCGCGCTGGTCGCGATCGCCTACACCGCCATCCTCGCGACTGTCGTCGGCAGCGGCCTGTGGACGTATCTGATGAGCCGCTACCCCGCCGGCGTCGTCGCGCCGTTCACCCTGCTGGTTCCGGTAGTCGGCATCGCCGCCGCCTGGGCGTTCCTCGACGAGACCCCGACCCCGCTCTCGTTGGTCGGCGGAGTGATCGTGATCGTTGGCGCGTTCGCCGCGACCGCGGGCAAGCGTTCGAAGGTCGACCGCGCTCAGGCCGCGGAACTCGACGCGGCGGCGGGAACCCCCGAACTCGTCAAGGCTTGATGCGGATATTTATGTGTGCCAAGAGGTTCGAGAAACCGTTGGCACAGGTTTGCCTATCCGATCGCCGATATCGCTATGCTCACATCCGCCGTCCGAATCAGCCTTCACCTCGGGCCAGGCGCGGGGCGGGTACGCCGGTGCGGACCTGCCGCTTTACAGTAGTGACAACGTGTAATAAAGGTCCCGAGGCTAGGCAACAGAGCGGCGCATGGCAGAAAATCGGTGGACCGTATCGCGGAGGACATTGCTTCGCGGAACGGCTGCGGCGGGGGTAGCGACAGCGGGGGCACTCACGGCCGGAGCGCTGAGATCGGGGCCTGCCGCGGGTAGTCCGGGCGGCAGGCGGGTCGCGGTACTCGGAGGTGGCGTCGCGGGCTTGACCGCGGCGCACGAGCTGATCGAACGCGGTTTCCAGGTAACGATTTTCGAGCGTCGCGCGTGGGGCGGCAAGGCGCGCAGCGTGCCAGTGCCCGGCACCGGTTCCGGCGGCAGGCCGGATCTGCCCGGCGAGCACGGTTTCCGTTTCTTTCCAGGCTTCTATCAGCACGTGCCGGACACCATGCGCCGAATCCCCTTCGCGGGCAACGCAAATGGTGTGTGGAATAACTTGGTTGCGGTGCCGGAGGCCCGCTTCGCCCGGCGCGACGGCGACGACTTCCGGCTGCCGCTCGGCCCGCGCGCCCGAACGGGGTTCACTCCGGACGGTTTCCGCGAGACGCTCGGCGCCACCATCTCGACAACGCTGAATATGCCTGCCACCGAAGGCATCTACTTCGCCAACCGCCTGCTGGTGTTCAACAGCAGCTGCGATGCCCGCCGCCTCGGTCAGTGGGAGCGCACCTCCTGGCGCGACTACGTCGGCGGCAATGCCCGCTCGCACGAGTTCCGCGCGCTGCTCTCGCGCACGCTGACCAGCATCATGGTCGCCGCGAAGGAGGACGTCGCCAGCGTCCGCACCATCGGCACCATGGGCGAACAGTTCCTCGGCAATCCCGCCGAGATCGGCAACGACGGCGGCCTCGACCGAGTGCTGAACGGGCCGACCAACGCCGTCTGGATCGAGCCGTGGCTGCAGCGGATGCGCGAGCTCGGCGTGCGGTTCGAGCTCGGCACCGAGGTGCGCGGGCTCGACGTGCGCGATCGCCGGATCGCCGCGGCCCGCGTGGTGGACGACTCCGGCGCACAACGCACCATCGAGGCCGACTACTTCGTGGTCGCCGTGCCCGCCGAACAGGCCCGCGCGCTGTGGTCGCCCGACGTGCTCGCCGTGCGCCCCGAACTGGCCACGATGGACCGGCTGTTCTCCGACTGGATGAACGGCATCCAGTTCTACCTACGCAGACCCGCCGATATCTCCCGGGGCCACACCGCCTATATCGACGCACCGTGGGCACTGACTTCGATCAACCAGAACCAGGTCTGGGCCCGCAAATTCACCGACTTCGGCGACGGCACCGTGCAGGACTGCCTGTCGGTCGATGTCTCCGACTGGAACACCCCGGGCATGCTGTACGGCAAGCCCGCCAAGGAGTGCACGCACGACGAGATCGCCCGCGAGGTCTGGGCGCAGATCGCGGCGCATCTCAACGACCGCGGCGACGTGCTGCGCGACGCCGACCTGCACTCCTGGCACCTCGATCCCGGCATCTCCTGGCAGGCTGGTCAACACCGCAACGCCAACGCCGACCCGCTGCTGATCAATACCGCCGGTTCGTGGGAGTTCCGGCCGGAACCGCACGGCGCGCTCGAAAACCTGTTCCTGGCAGGCGATTACGTCCGCACGAACGTGGACCTGGCGACCATGGAGGGGGCCAACGAGTCGGCGCGCGCCGCGGTGAACGCGCTGCTCGACGTGGACGGCTCGAATGCCGAACGCTGCAAGATGTTCACGCTGTACCGGGCGGTCGAGCTCGAACCACTGCGCCGGATCGACGCGGATCGTTACGCCGCGGGCCGGCCCAACCTGTTCGACGTCCAGCTCTGATGTGACGGATCTCCCGCTGCCCAACGCGATTCGGATGCTTGAATCGGGTATGCGCGAGCCCATCGATCAGATCACCGACCCCGCCGACCTGCGAAACCTGCTCGGCGAGGTGGGATCCCGCGCCGCAAACAAGGAGCGGGTCGCGCTGCATCCTCGGGATCGCGACTGGATTGCCGCTACCCCGTTCCTAGTTATGAGCACAAGCGACGCCGCGGGTAACTGCGACGCGTCGCCGAAGGGCGACCCGGCAGGCTTCGTGCGGGTCCTCGACGACCGGACCCTCGCGATTCCCGAGCGCCCCGGCAACCGGCGCGCCGACGGCTACTTCAACATCCTCGCCAACCCGCACATCGGCCTGCTCTTCGTCATCCCCGGCCGCAGCCAGACGCTGCGGATCAACGGGCGCGCCAGGCTCGTGCGCGACGCCCCCTACTTCGACGAGATGGTGGTGCGCGGCCATCGCCCCATCCTCGCCGTCGAGGTCGATATCGAGCAGGTCTATTTCCACTGCGCGAAGGCGTTCCTGCGCAGCAACCTGTGGCACCCGGAGCAGTGGCCCGACGACGGCCTGCCGTCCTGGGCGCACCTGGTCAAAGAGGTCCAGGCCGATATCACCGAAACCATCGAGGAACTCGAACATCACTACGCCCCCGCTAACTACAACAGCAAGCTGTACCAGGGCTAGCCCCCGCCCGGGTGGGCTACGCCACTGGCCCGGGCCGCGCCGGTGACGCGGGTCGAACATAGACTCGCGGCGTGGCAGACATTTCGGTGCGTGGGCGAATCGCCTTGCGGGCCGCGGCGGCAGCGTCGTGGGCCTCGCAGCGGGCGGGACGCGGCAAGGGATCGATGATCGGCGGGCTCATCGCGCTGCGGATCGACAAGACGATCATGGATCAGCTCGGCCGCGGTCGACGCACCGTGCTGGTGACCGGCACCAACGGCAAGTCGACCACCACCAGGATGACCACCGCGGCGCTCAGCACGCTCGGCGAGGTCGCCACCCAGGCCGACGGCGCCAACATGGACGCGGGCATCGTGGCCGCGCTCAGCGCCCATCGTGGTGTCGAGCTCGCCGCGATCGAGGTGGACGAGTTGCACCTGCCACACGTCACCGACGCGCTGAACCCCGCCGCGGTCGTGCTGCTCAATCTGAGCCGCGACCAGCTGGACCGGGTCGGCGAGATCAACATGATCGAGCGCAAACTGCGCGCGGGCCTGGCCCGCCACCCCGACGCCGTGGTGATCGCCAACTGCGACGACGTGCTGGTGACCTCCATCGCCTACGACCATCCGAACGTGGTGTGGGTGGCGGCGGGCAGCGGCTGGTCGATAGATGCCACCAGCTGCCCGCGCAGTGGTGAGCCGATCTTGTGGGAGGGTGAGCACTGGCGTAGTACCGGCGCGGATTTCGAACGGCCCGAACCGAATTGGTGGCTGGACGGCGATGACCTGGTCGGCCCCGACGCACAGCGCTTCCCGCTGAAACTCGCCCTGCCCGGCCGGGCCAACCGCGGCAATGCCGCGCAGGCGGTCGCCGCGGCTATCGCGCTGGGTGCCGATCCGGCGGCCGCGGTCACCGCGACGGGCACGGTGCGCGAGATCGCGGGCCGCTACCGAACGGTGCAGGTAGGCGAGCATGCCGCCCGGCTGCTGCTGGCTAAGAACCCGGCAGGCTGGCAGGAAGCGCTGTCGATGATCGAGCCGACCTCGGCCGGATTGGTGATCGCGGTGAACGGGCAGGTGCCCGACGGCGAGGACCTGTCCTGGCTGTGGGACGTGCGGTTCGAGCACTTCGAGGGCGTCCAGGTGGTCGCCTCCGGTGAGCGAGCCACCGACCTCGCGGTCCGCCTCACCTACGCGGGTGTCGAGCACACCACGGTGCCGAATCCGTTGCGCGCCATCGCCTCCTGCCCGGCGGGGCATGTCGAGGTGCTGGCAAACTACACCGCATTCCGGGATCTCAACCGCGACCTCGAGGCCAAATCATGAGAGAGCGAAGCGAACGAATCATGTCGCAGTGCGCATCGCGCATGACGGAACCGAGCGCCAGCGAGGTGCAGTCATGAGCGAATCGACCGTCCGCATCGGTTTGGTGCTGCCCGATGTGATGGGCACCTACGGCGACGGCGGTAACGCGCTGGTGCTGCGGCAGCGGTTGCGACTGCGCGGCTACGCCGCCGAGGTCGTCGAAATCACGCTGGCCGACCCGGTTCCCGACTCGCTGGACATCTATACCCTTGGCGGCGCGGAGGATTCGGCGCAGCGACTGGCCACCCGGCACCTGCAGCGCTACCCGGGCCTGCAGCAGGCGGCCGCGAATGGCACTCCGGTGCTGGCCATCTGCGCCGCCATCCAGGTGCTCGGCCAGTGGTACGAGACGTCGTCCGGTGAGCGCGTCGACGGCGTCGGCATGATCGACGTGACCACCGCACCGCAGCCAAAGCGCGCGATCGGCGAGGTGACCACCGCGCCCCTGCTCGACGGGCTCAGCGCGGCACTGACCGGCTTCGAAAACCACCGTGGCGGCACCAAACTCGGCGGCGACGCGACCGGGCTCGGCAAGGTAACCCGCGGCATCGGCAATGGCGTCGGCGACGGCCTCGAGGGCGTGGTGCATGGCTCGGTGATCGGCACCTACCTGCACGGCCCCGCATTGGCTCGTAATCCCGAACTGGCCGATCTGTTGCTGGCCAGGGCGCTCGGCGTCACGGAATTGGCTCCGCTGCCCATGCCGGAAGTCGAGCAACTCCGCCGTGAACGTTTGCGCGCGTAGCTAGTCCAGCACCAGATAGCACAATGCCAGGTTGCGGCATTATCGATCGATAACCGCGACTCGACCGATCGGCTCCTGGGTGCTGGGCTATCGGCACGCTACGCTCCCCGCTATGACGACGATCACGCCGGGGTTGCCTGCCGAATCAATGGCGCGGCCGGTAATGCCACGCCGTCCACCGATATGGTCTCGCTGGCGCAGCATTCTACGGCCGCGCCCGTTGTATCTTTCGCTGATCGTTTCGTCGGTAGTCGCGCTCAAGGCGTTCGAGATGTCTTTTGCCGCACTGCACCATCTGGCCGTGCGCAACCTGGTGGAAGCCGACCTGGCGTCCAATGTGCCGATCGCCATCGACGGCCTTGTCGTCGGTGCCATCGTCGCCACCGCGTCATTCCCGAAACGCAGTGCCGGCTGGTGGTATGCGACAGGGCTATTCGTCCTTTCGACGCTGGTATCGGTCGCCGGAAATATCGAATACGCGCGGGAGATCGGCGGCGGTCCGGTGTCGTTGATCATCTACGCCGGAATGCCGTTGACCCTGCTGTTCGCCGTGCATCTCACGCTGATTCTGTTGGCGCGCAGCACCGCCGCACGGCCCGTCGCGGACCACGCCGCCGAAGTCGAGCACCTCATCGCGGCCGAGGAAATGCCGGAAATGGTGACATCGCCGCAGCTCAACGGGCATTCGCCGACCAACGGGCACGAGGTAGCGAAGCCGACGGGGCCCTTCGCCGCCGGTCCGAACACCCCCATGCGTTTCAACACCTTCGACGCCGACGGCCGAAAGCTGGTCAACCACCGATAATCACGCCGTGACGTCCCCGGTACCAACTCACCCACGCTCGACTACTGCGATGGAGAAAACGTATGTCTCTCACAGTCTGGCAGGACCAGGACGTCGATCAGTTTCGTGAAGTAGCGAGCAGGCTCGCCTCGGTGATCCAAAGCAGTGTGGACCGATCGGGTGCGCTGAGCCAACTCACCGAGTCGGTGGAAAGCGGAGACGCGTTCACCGACCTGTTGATCGAATTCGCCGGTCGCTGGTTCCACGAGACCGGCGGGCAATCGGTGTTGATCGGGCCGGAATTGTTCTGGTTGCTGTCGGAACCGAACCTGCGCAAAGGCATCAGCAGTGCGCTGCGCGGCCCGGAAACCGCGCCCGATCTCGAGTACTCGGTGAGTCGGCGCAGTCGAAAGCTGTTGTTGATCTGCGTTTTCGAGACATTGGCGCAGAACCAGTGGCTGGCGGGCAACATCGGCGAGCACGTCGGCATGAACGGCAGCGTCAACGGAATAGGGTGACGGCTCTTCGCGCGTCCACGATCAATTAACTTCACGGAGTTTCTAACCCTCCCTTCGGCCCCCTCGGCGCGGATAGCGTCGAGGTTTGCCGAGTTTTGAGGAGAGTGCCGTGTCCGACGTGGGCCTGCATCGGCGTGGACTGCCACCGAGCGCCGGATGACCGCGATCACCACGCCGGACGCGCCAACGGTCGGCGCGGACGCGCCCACCGTCGCACCGCGGCGCTCGCGAAACTATCGCCGCCTGCTCGGCCCGGCGCTGACGCGCCTCGGTGCGCTCGCGCTCGTGCTCGGCCTGTGGGCGGTGCTCACGGCGACCGGGCTGGTCGATCAGCTGTATCTGCCGTCGCCGCACGCGGTGTGGGATGCGTTCGTACGGGCCAATTCTCGGCATCAGATCGCGGCGGGCGTCGATCGCACGGTGATCGGTGAGCAGAACTATTACCTGTGGGAGCATCTGCTGGCCAGCCTGCAGCGGATCGGCGCGGGGGTCGGCCTCGCCATTGTGGTCGGCCCGCTGGTCGGCTTCGTAATGGGCATGCTCACCCCGGTGCGCCTGGTCACCGAGCCGATCCTGAACTTCCTGCGGTCGCTGCCGCCGCTCGGTTACATCGGGCTGCTGATCGTGTGGTTCGGCATCGGCGACATGTCGAAGATCTGGCTGCTGTTCCTTGCCGCGTTCCCGCCCATCGCCGTCGCCACGCTGAGCGGCGTCACGGGCGTCAAGCAGGACTATCTCCATGCCGCCCGCTCGCTGGGTGCCGGTCGCGCCCAGGTCATTTCGCGGGTGGTGTTGCCCGCGACGCTGCCCGAGGTGATCGGCGGCATCCGGATCGCCACCGCGTTCGCCTGGACCACCGTGGTCGCCGCCGAGCTGAACAACGGCATCCCCGGCATCGGCGGCCTCGCGTATATCTCGGGCACGCAGCTGAATACGCCGCTGACCATCGCCTGCATCCTCGTGATCGGCGCTGCCGCACTCGTGCTCGACTCGGTCATCAAATTCCTTGGTGCCAAAGCAGTTCCGTGGAAAGGCAAGGTATGAAATCCGCAGTACGCCGGGTGGCCACCGCAGGTCTGGCGGTGGCGGCCGTCTTCGCGACGACAGCGGGGTGTGTCGAATCCGGACGCGGTGACACCGGCGCCGAGGGGGCACCGGCCGCCTGCCCGTTCGCCGCGGATCCCAGCGTGACCACGCAGGCGCGGATCGGCTTCCAGGCGATCCCCAATGCCGATCTGTTCGTGAAGGACCGCGGGCTGCTTGCCGCCTGCCTGCCGAACGCGAAAGTCGCATGGAGCCAGTTCTCCTCGGGTGCCGACGTGGTCCAGGCGTTCGGCGCGGGCAACCTCGACATCGGCACCATGGGATCGAGCCCGGCGACCAAGGCACTGTCGGCACCGCTGAATCTGCCGGTGCGGGTGCTGTGGATCCACGACGTGATCGGCAAGTCGGAATCGCTGATCGCCAAGGATAAGTCGATCACCTCGCTGGCCGGGCTGCGCGGCAAGCGCGTCGCGACGCCGTTCGGCAGCACCGCGCACTACAGCTTGCTCGCAGCGCTGAGCAAAGCCGGGCTCGGTAACGACGTGCAGTTGATCAATATGACACCCGACGCGATTCCCGGCGCCTGGAGCGGCGGCCAGATCGACGCCGCCTGGGTGTGGGATCCGACGCTGTCCAAGCTCGCCGAATCCGGCGGCCACATCGTCACGTCCAGCGCCGACACCGCGGCCGCCGGCGCGCCGACCTTCGATCTGGCGGTGGCGAGCAAGCGGTTCCTCGACGAGAACGCGCGATTCGCGGTGGTCTGGGCGAAGTTGCAGGACTACGCGGTGACCCAGCTGCGGACCAAGCCCGAGGAGGCGGCCGTCTCGATCGGCGCGCAGCTCGGCATCGAGCCCAAGCTGGTCGGACCGCAGCTGGCCGAGTACACCTACCTCGGCGCGGCCGAGCAGTCCGACGCGAAGTATCTGGGCGGCGGCTTCGGCGGCGACCTGCACAAGACGGCCGAATTCCTGTTGAGCCAGGGCGGAATCGACGCTATCGGCAACGAATCCGATTACCGCACCGGCATTTACGCCGACGCGGCCAAGGGGGCAAGCTCGTGAGCGAGCGTAGCGAGGGAACCATCAGCACAGGGCCTTCGGGCACGGCGGAGCCGAGCGCTGGCGAGGCGGAGTCGTGAGCGATGAGCTCCGGGTCGCCCTCTCCGGGGTGAGCAAGAGCTACCCGGGTGACGACGGTCCGACGCAGGTGCTCGCGCCGACCGATCTGACCATCGAGGGCGGCGAATTCGTCTGTGTCGTAGGTCCTTCCGGCTGCGGCAAGTCGACACTGCTGAACATTCTCGCCGGATTCCTCGCGCCGACCGAGGGCACAGTGCAGGTCGGCGGCGATCCGATCACCGGACCAGACCCCGACCGCGGCGTCGTCTTCCAGCAACCCAACCTCTACCCGTGGCTTTCGGTCCGCCAGAACGTCGAATTCGGCCCCAAAGTCCGTGGCGTACCCCGCCATCAACGCACCGCCGAAGCCGAGCGCATGCTCACCCTCGTCGGCCTGGATCACCTCGGTGCCCGCCGCCCCTACGAACTCTCCGGCGGCCAACAACAACGCGCTCAAATAGCTCGAGTCCTCGTCAACGACCCCCGAATCATCCTGATGGACGAACCTTTCGGCGCCCTGGACGCCCTGACCCGGGAAAAGCTCCAAGGCGAACTACTCACCCTCTGGCGCGACGGCAAAAAGACCGTCCTCTTCGTCACCCACAGCATCGACGAGGCCCTACTCCTCGGCACCCGAGTCCTCGTCATGGGCACCCGTCCCGGCCGCATAATCTACGACGAGCCAACCGCTTTCAAAACCACCCTGACCAACCCCTCCTTCGCCACGCTGCGCGCCGACCCCGACTTCCGCCACCTGCGCGACGAGGTCTCCGCCCACATCTACGCCGCCCACGCCTGACGCATCCTCACACTGGGAGGACGGCAACCTCGTACTGCTGACACCAGGGATCGTGCGTGACCAGCGTGAGATCCTCACATTGCGCCTGCGCCACCAGCATTCGATCGAACGGATCCCGATGAATCAGTGGCAGCCGACCGGCCACGGCGGCATGGTCGAGGCCGATCGGCAGCGGGATGAACCCGCCGTTCCCGATGTAATCCGCCAGGCCGACGGGCCCGTCCAGCTTGCCGAGGGCCTGCTTTATGGCGACCTCCCAGATCGTTGCCGCGCTCACCAGGATGTCGGGATCGTGGGTGATCCGTTCCTTCAGTTCATCGGAGAGCGCCGGATCGTCGGTCAGCCACCACAGCACCACGTGGGTGTCGAGCAGCAACCTCACGGCACCATCCCGAAGTCGCCGGCGATCTGGGCGTTGGTCTCGTCGGAATCCCAATCGGGGGCGAGGACCAGCCGCCCGCCCAGCGAGCCGCGGCCGACCCGGTTCGCGCTGCGACTCAGCGGGACCACTTTGGCGACCGGCCGACCGGCACGACTGATGACGATCTCCTCGCCGCGTTCGACCCGCTCGATGATGCGCGACAGATTCGTCTTCGCCTCATGGATGTTGAACTGCTCGGCCGATATGCCCGCCATGACCCACCTCCTTAGCTAACAGGTTAGTCCACCGCACTCGATCACGCCACCATCTTTCCGGATACCCCCGGTCAGCGCGGCATCGCGCAGAGGTCGTGGGCTAGGCGCATCTTGTCGAGAACGGGGTCGGGGAGAACAAAGGGGTAGAGGTCGGGGTGACCCATGGAGCGGTTGACCATGTTGAGGGACCAGGCGAGGGGGAGCCAAAGATCGATGATTTTGTCGAAGCCCGCGCGGCCGACCTGGGGGCGGTCCAGGGTGGCGCCCGCGGGGGCGATGCCGAAGGCGGCTGCGGTGTCGAGGGTGTCGCGGATGTGCAGGTAGTGGGCGAAGGTTTCGGCCCAGTCTTCGGAGGCGTGCATGGTGGCGTAGGAGGAGACGTAGGAGGCTTCCCAGCCTGCGGGGGCACCCTCGGAGTAGTGGCGGTTCAGTGCCGCCTGGTAGTCGGCGCCGGGGTCGCCGAAGAGGTCGCGGAAACGCTGGGCGGCGTCGTCGGTGGCCACCAGGCTCATGTAGTAGTAGTGGCCGATCTCGTGGCGGAAGTGGCCGAGCAGGGTGCGGTAGGGCTCGTCCATTTCGATCCGAAGTTGTTCGCGGTGCGGGTCGTTGGCCTCGGCGAGGTCGAGGGTGATCACGCCGTTCTTGTGGCCGGTGATGACCTTGCCGCCGGCCCCGGTGAGCAGGTCGAAAGCCAGGCCGCGGTCGGGATCCCGGTCGCGGCCGACGATGGGCAGGCCGAGTTCGGCCAGCTCGACGATCAGGCGGCGTTTGGCCGCCTCGGCTTCCGCGAAGGCGGCCAGCCCGGCGGCGTCGAGGTCGTTGGGGCGGGTTCTGGTGAGCAGGCAGGACTCGCACAGCACCGGTTTCCCGTTGCCGTTCGCGACCCGCGCCGTGGATTCAGCGCCCGACTCGGGCACCTGCACCAGCCAATTGCATTGCGCCACATGAAGGTTATCGCAGAGCCGGAAGCGGCTCGCGTCCACGACACCGGTCATCGGGTCGTTCGGTGCGGCGCCAGGCGGCGCACCGATCACCACCAGGGCGATGTCGGCGAGGCTGAAACCCAGTGGGCTGGAACAGGACAGGCACACCGAGTTCTCGAAGGCCAACTGCTGACCGCAGTTGGGGCAGGCGAAATCGCGCACGCGGGTTACACCTCCACCGGAGAGACATCGACCGAGACGGTAATTGTGCTCTCCTTGGCGTCGGTATAGATGATGCCGCGCAGCGGCGGCACGTCGGCATAATCACGGCCCCACGCCACGGTGACGTAGCGTTCGTCGCCGAATTGGTCGTTGGTTGGGTCGAAGTCGATCCAGTGCCCGGTTCGGTCCTGCTCGTCGGCGGCGGGCACCCACACGGCCGACCAGGCATGGGTGGCGTCGGCACCGACCATGCGTTCCTTGCCCGGCGGCGGGTCGGTGGCCAGATAGCCCGATACGTAGCGACCGGCCAGGCCGTGTGATCGCAAGCAGGCCAGGCCGATTCGCGCGAAGTCCTGGCAGACCCCGGCCCGGGCCGCGAACACGTCGGCGACCTTGGTGGACACGGTGGTAGAGCCGGACTTGTAGGTGAAGTCGGTGTGGATGCGGGTGTTGAGTTCGGCCACCGCCTCAAGCAGCGGGCGGCCGGGGGTCAGCGACTCGGCCGCGTACGCCCTGACCTCGGCGGTGATCTCGGGCGGCTGCAGATCGAGGCTGAATTCCACCGCGAGCGGGCCCGTCGCGCCGGTCGGGCGGGCCTGCTCCCACGGCCGCCCCGCCGGACCGTCCTGCGCGCGGTCCGGACGATCCACCTCGACCAGGGATTCGCCGGTGACCACCAGGGTCCGATGCTCGGCGGTCACATGGAAGTAGGACGTGGTGTTGCCGTACACATCCGGGCCGACCGACTGATCCGAGGGCACCGGGTCGATCGAGATATCGTGCGAAAGTAGCCGCTGCCCAGGGAATTCGCGCGGGGTCAGGTAGGCGCGCCCGTAGGAACTGGTGACCGCGTCGGAGTAGCGGTAGGTGGTGCGGTGTGCCACGCGATAGCGCCGGGGCGAACCGTTGCGGCCGCTCATCCGACCACCCGGGTGCTACCCCACAGCGGCTGAAAGCCGGCGGGCAGCGACAGTTTCGACGTCTCGAACGATTCGGACAGCTTGCGCAGCCGCAGGTGCACACCCTCCAGCAGCTCGAGCAGTTCGGTGCGCCTGCCGTCGTCGTCGGTGACATCGAGATCGTCCGGGTCGACGCGGCGCAGCATCCGCTGGGCGTCGGCCAGCAAGCGTTGCGGCCGTGACGATCCCGACGCGCCGGGCAGCGCCTGAAGGTCGGCGTCGAGCCGATCCAGCTGGTAGGCCAGCGAGCGCGGATTGGCGGTATCGAAGAGCAGCAGACCGGCGACCGCGGAGATGCGCACCGAATCACCGTGCCGCCGACGGTAACTCACCTGGGACTCGGTGGCCCGCAGCACCGACTCGGTGACCACCCGTTCGGCCTCGTTCGGGTAGACCTGGGTCAGCGCCGCCGACATCAGCGCGGTCAGTGCCAGCCCGCGCTCGATCCGTTTGCCGATATCCATGACGTACCAACCGGAGTCGCGCACCAGCGATTCGGCGCCGATCCCGGACAGCGACAGCAGCGCCGCCAAGGTCAGCGAGTGCACCGCCGACAGCGCGGTCTCCTGGTCGCCGCTGGTGCCTCGGTACTCGGCGAGCGCCCGATCCACCGCGCTCAGGATCATCCAGGTATCGACGGAGAGCTGATCACGGACGGCGCGAGCGGCGTTCTCGTATCGATCGATCGCGAACGCCAGCGACCCGGGCAGCTCACGGTCAATTGTCAACGCCGCCAAGTATTCGTAGCCTTCGCGCGATGCCCCGGCCACCGCGGGCATCCATACCGACCCGGCGGCCGGGCCGCCTTGTTCCTCGGCGGCACTCGCGGCGGCGACGATCGCCCGCTGCAGCACCCCTGGTCGGATGGTCACGTTCATTTCCTTGGCGATACCGGAGTCCGTGTCGTCGACACCGGCCGCGTCGACGTCCGATCGCTCAGCCGAATCGGACTCGGCCCCAGCTGGCGTAGTTCCGCCCATGGACTGCGACTGTTGCTGACTCGAACCGGCCTGTGCCGCTGCCATATTCCCGGGTCCGCTTGACTGCGACTGCGAAGCTCTAGAACTATCCCCAGGCACACCGTCTGCGTAATCATGCTCTGCCGCACCGCTATCCGCGTCGTCGCCCCCGGACAACACCGCCGCCGGAGCGACCGTGGCGGTCGCACGAGCCAGCGCCGCCATCAAGACCGGCACCGCCTCGGCACCCTCCAACCACGGCCGGTAGCGATAGTCCTGATACCGCGCATGCGTGGCGATGAGCAGCCGGGCCGCCGACTCCGCCCGCTCGCCGTATCGGCCCATCCAGAACAGATCGTTGAGCACGCGCGGCGAACTGATCGCCGAAACGACCGGAGCGGCTCGGCGCTCGCGTTCCTCGTGCGGCGCCTCGGTGGCCATCGCGGGCACCGCGCTGGCGGCGGCCCTGACCCAAATGTCTTTGGCGGCAATCTTGATCACCACCCGCTCGGGCAATATGCGCTGATGCAACTGCCCGAGACCGCCGGCCATCGCGGTGTAGCCGCTGCGCATGGCCATCGAGAACAGCCGCATGCCGACCGGCGCCGGAGCCAGCCCGCCATAGCCTTCGACCGCGGGCGCCACGGAGAACTGCGTTGGTTCCTGGCCGACCCATTGCCAGCCGTTGGCCTCGATCTCGGCCCGCAGGTCGGCGCGCTGCCTGATCGATAGTTCGGGACCGAAGACAGTGGCGCCGTCGACCGCGGATCGAATGATCAACCGGTGCAGGTTCTTCGTCAGATGGGCGCGCTCCTTCTCGTCACCGCCCCAATAGCTCGGCGCGCTCTCCAACATCAGGTCCTCCCCGAGCAGTGCCCTGGACAGCCGCGGCAGGAACCCGGTCAGCGCCGGGTTCTCCAGCAGTCCACTGCCCAGCGTGTTCACCACGGTGACCGCGCCCCTGCGCAGCACCTCGACCAGCCCGACCACGCCGAGCCGCGAATCCGGCCGCAGGTCGAGCGGATCGGAGAACTCGGCGTCCACCCGGCGCAGTACCACGTCGACCCGGCGCAGCGTGCCGAGCGAGCGCATCCACAGCGCGGCGTCGCGCACCACCAGATCCGCGCTCTCCACCAGCGGGAAACCGAGCATCGACGCGAGATTAGCCTGATCGAACGCGGTCTCCGAGTGCACGCCCGGACTCAGCACCACGACGAACGGATCGTCGGCCGCACCCTCCTGCGCCGACTCGATCAGCATCAACCGCATCGCCCTGGCGAACGGGGTGAGCGGGCGCGGATTGGAATGCTCGAACGCCTCCGGGATGGCCGTGGACACCACCCGCCGGTCGGCCAGCGCGTACCCCGCGCCGGACGGTGCCTGCGCCCAGTCGGCGGTCACCCGGAACTGGCCGTCGCTCCAGCGGCTGATATCGCAGCCGTGCAGGAACAGCTGATGCCGACCGGGCACCGTAATGCCGTGTGCGGCACGGACATAGCCGCGATAGCCGAAGATCACCTCGGGTGGGAGCAGCCCGCTGGTGAGCGTGCGCCGCGGGCCGTAGACATCGGTGAGCACCTCGTCGAGGACCCGCGAGCGCTGCACCAGCCCGGTCTCCAGCCGGGTCCAGTCGTCCGCGGAGATCAGCAGCGGGATCGGATCGAGCCGCCACGGCGAGGTCACCGGCTGCTCGCCCGCCCCGGTGACCTCGGTGTAGGTGATGCCGTCGTCCTCGATCAGCCTGCGAACGCGGGTGTCCAGTCTGCCGAGTCCGGTGGTGCCGAGCTCGACGAAATCGGCGGACAGCTCCGACCACATCCGGCGCACCTTGCCGTCGCCGTCGACCAGTTCGTCGTAGTAGCCCTCGGTCGGCCTGCCGCATTCGTCGTATGGCGCGCTCTCGACGCCGCCGGTCCGGTAGCGCGCGAATTGCTCGGCCACCTGCTCGCGCACCGTGGCGCCGGCGGTTGTCGCCAGCAGTGCGTCCTCGCGCATCGTCACCGCGCCGACCTCACTTCCGCTGCCAGACGTGCCTAACGGTCGCTGACCAATCCCCAAACGGTCCGCGCCCGGCGCAGATCGAGGATGCCCGCGACGCCGCTGTCTGTGGATTGTGCCGCTATTTTCGCACGTAGCTCCCCAGGGTCGACCCGATCGGTGGTGTGTCCCGCCGCCTCGAAGCGTCGGTTGCGGCGCGATTGCGCCGCAACCGCGTTGACCGGAGGCTCGGCGTAGGCCATGCCGCCCGGGTGTGCCACGTGATAGGTGCAGCCGCCGCGCGACAGCCCGGTCTCGGCGTCGATCAGGTCGAAGACGAGCGGCACGTCGACGGTGATCGACGGGTGCAGCGAGTTCGGCGGCTGCCACGCCCGGTAACGCACGCCCGCGACCTGAACATCGCCCTTGCCGGTGGCCAGCAGCGGGACGGGCATGCCGTTGCAGGTCAGCACATACCGCCCGCGGTCCGCGCCGACCACCCGCACCTGCAGGCGCTCCACCGAGGAGTCGACGTATCGCGCGGTGCCCGCCGCGGTGGTTTGCTCGCCGAGGGTGTGCCACGGTTCGATGGCGCCGCGCAACTCGATCTCGACATCGCCGAGCAGCACCGTGCCGATGCGCGGGAAGCGGAACTCGGTGAACGGCTCGAGCCAGCTGGCGTCGAAGTCGACGCCGTGCGCGCGCAGATCGGCGGCGACCTCGGCGATATCGGCAAGCACGAAGTGCGGCAGCAGATATCGGCCGTGCAGATTGGCGCCGTGCCGAATCAGCGGTGCCCGCAACGGCTCCGACCAGAACCGGGCGACCAAGCCGCGAACCAGCAGCGACTGCACCATCGCCAGCTGGCAGTGCGGCGGCATCTCGAAACCACGCATTTCCACCAAACCGAGCCTGCCCCTGGCGGTTTCGGGGCTGTAGAGCTTGTCGATACAGAATTCGGCACGATGGGTGTTGCCGGTGAGATCGGTCAGCAGATGCCGCAGGGCGCGATCGATGTGCCACGGCGCCGAACCCACCGAGCGCGGTGCCGAATGCGGCACCTGCGCAAGCCGGCTCGGCGCGGCGAGCCGCGCGATTTCGGCAAACGCGATCTCCAGCTCGTAGAGGGCCTCCTCGCGTCCCTCGTCCACCCGCGGCGCCTGCGACGTCGGCCCGACGAAACGCCCGGCGAACAGGTAGGACAGCGACGGATGCCGCTGCCAGTGGGTGATCATCGACACGAGCAGGTCGGGGCGGCGCAGCATCGGTGAGCGCGCGGGAGTGGCGCCACCGAGGGTGATGTGGTTGCCGCCGCCCGTTCCGCTGTGCGTGCCGTCGACATCGAACGATTCGGTGCTCAGCCTGGCCAGCCGCGCCTGCTCGTACAGGGTGGACAGCAGCTCGGACTGCTCGGCGAACGAGACGGTCGGCTGCACGTTGACCTCGATCACGCCGGGGTCGGGTGTCACCGAGAAGGTCCGCAGCCTGGCGTCGACGGGCGGGGCGTAACCCTCCAGCACCACCGGCCGGTCGAGCGCCACCGCGGCCGCCTCGATGCGGCGCACCAGGTCGAGGAAGTGGCCGAGTTCCTCGATGGGCGGCAGGAATACGTGCAATCGCCCGTGGCGTACCTCGCCGACCAGCGCGGTTGTCGGCTCCCAGTCGGCGGATTCCACCACCGCGGGCGGCTCGGGGCGGTCGACGGTCAGCGGCTCGGCGAACAGCGGATCGCGGTCGGGGCGTTGGGTCGGCGTATGCCAGGAGACGGAGTCGAGTGGCAGCCGCAGCCCGGCCGGAGAATCGCCCTCCGTCAACACGATTCGCCCGGCGGGCTGGTCAGTGCGGACGCCACGGCGCAGCCGCCAGTCGGCGCTCGCCCAGCCGGTGCCGTCGGCGCGGCGATACAGCGACAGCACGTAGGCGGTTGGTTCGGTGACCTCGGCGTCCAATCGGGTCAGCAGGTCCATGCGTGCCTGCGCCGAGTCCCGATCCGGGTCGAGATCATCGATCGCGGCGACCGGATCGCCCTCGGGAGCACGGACTTTCCCGGCAAGCCGGAGCAGCGGGTCCTCGTACGCCGGGCGAACCTGTCCGGCAGGCAGCCCGAGGCTCGCCGCCACGTGCGCGATCAAGGCTCGCGCGGCATCGGGTTCGACGGGGGTGAATATGCGTTGCGCGGCAGGCACTTCAGCGGCCTGGGATAACCGCGGACCGGCCGCGGGCCGCACAGCGGCCTGCCCGGCAGGCTCGGGTGATCGCGTGGCCTGCACCGCACCCGTTCCGACAGTCGAAGTCGTTGTGGCACTTGGGCGTTCGATGGTTTCCGGCTGATCTATCGCCGCAGGCTCAGGTGTCGTTTCGCGCCGAACCGGCACACTGCCGAACGGCGTCCACGGATCGGCAAGCAGATCTTGCCGTGCCCACAGCGGCTCACCATCGACCCGCCAGGCGACCGCGATCTCCCACCGCGGCAACGGCTCTCCCGGATACCACTTGCCCTGCCGATACTGCACCAACCCGGTCGGCGCGTAGATCCGCCGCAACCGATCGGCGAGATCGACCGCCCGCGCACGCTTGTGCGCGCCGTCGGCCTCGGTGGTCCATTCCGCGCCGGTCTGGTCATCGATGGAGACGAATGTCGGTTCGCCGCCGACGGTCAACCCCACGTCCTCGGCGGCCATCCGCGCGTCGACCGCGGCACCAGACGCGGTGATCCGCGCCCACTGAGATCCGTTGTAGGGCAAGGTGACCCGAGGATCCTCGTGGAAACGCCGGACGGTATTGGCGAACTCCATGGTGGCGACGGCAGGCCCGGTCGCCCCGGTGATCGGCGCGGCGGACGCCGGATGCGGCGTCGCCGCCAACGGGATGTGTCCCTCGCCCGCGAAGAGCCCCGACGTGGGATCGAGCCCGACCCAGCCCGCGCCGGGCAGATAGACCTCGGTCCAGGCGTGCAGGTCGGTGAAGTCGGCGGGCGGACCGGACGGCCCGTCCAACGACGGCACGTCCTGGGCCAGCTGCACCAGATACCCCGACACGAACCGCGCCGCCAGCCCGAGCTCACGCAGGATCGACACCAGCAGCCAGGCCGAGTCCCGGCACGAGCCGAGCGCGCCGCGCAGCGTGTGATCGGGCGTCTGCACCCCGGCTTCCATCCGGATCGTGTAGCCGACATCGTGGCGCAGTGCCTGGTTGAGATCGACCAGGAAGTCGATGGTGCGCGGCCGACCCGCCGCGTCGTGCGCGCGTACCCAGGCCTTGACCACATCGCCGGGGCCGGAACCCGGCCCCGACTCGTCCACCGGCCGCAGGTACGGCTCCAGATCCGCGAGCAGCTCCGCGCGGTAGCCGAACGGATAGTGCTCGGCGTAGTCCTCGATGAAGAAGTCGAACGGGTTGATTGCCTCGAGGTCGGCGATCAGCCCGACGGTGATCGACAACTCCCGCGCGGGCTCCGGAAACACCAGTCGCGCAAGGAAATTGCCGAACGCATCCTGCTGCCAGTTGCGGAAGTGCCCGGCCGGGGTGACCCGCATCGAGTAGGCATCGATCCTGGTGCGCGAATGTGGCGCCGGGCGCAGGCGCACCACATGCGGATGTAGCTGCACCGGCCGGTCGAAGGTGTACATGGTCCGGTGCTCGAGCGACACCTTGATGCCCATGCAGCAAGTTCACCACACGGCGGACGCGGTGTGCGCCACAATCGCGCAGCGTTCGAGATGCGCGAACTGCGCAAACGGCGGTCACGGTCCGACACACGGCGCGGACGTCCCCCCGCGTGCGGCACGAGAGTGGTAGACAAAGATAACGAACCGATCTCGTCAGGAGGTCACATGCGCGCGCCGGATTGTTCGTCCTGCGAATCCGCCGTCGACCACTGCCACGGCACGCTGATCGTCCATTCGGACAGGCTCACCGAATGCACCGAGGGCGACTGCGTGGATCTCGACTACGTCAGGCACACCTTCGTCGTCGACTGCGCCGACGTGGCCGGTGGCTGTGCCTGTGCCGAGCCCGGCACGGCCCGTCGCCTGGCCTGAACGGCCGCGTACGTACCCTATCCGGGTGAGCTATGACCACGTGTTGCTGCCATCCGGTGTCGCGTCATCGATCTCCGAGGTCGACGCTTACCTCAGTACCCAGCAGGGCCTGCCCCAGGCGAGCCTGGTCGCGCAGATCGCGGCCGAGCTGAACAAGGCCAACTCGGAAATTCCGGAAGACGACAGCTTCCTCAGCGTGCACCCGGTCGGCGGCGTCCCGACCGGCGGCGCACTCCAGGTGCCGAGCCCGTACGACGCGATCGGCTTCGTCCGGCAGCTGCTGTTCGCGATCGCGACGCCGCTGGACTACGCGATCTACGATCCGCAGTTGGCCTGGCTGATCGACCCGGCCGGGCACGTGCCTGCCACGGTCACCCACGGCGGCGCGGGCGAGTTCCCCTATCTGACCAAAACCCTTGCCGATCAATGGGTTTCCGAGCTGGCCCCGCCGAACCCGTACCTGGTGGTCGAACGCGACGAGCAGGTCTACATGCAGACCTACCGGGAGAAGACCGGCGCGTTTACCCTCGAATACCGAGATGGCTCCCCGGACAAGCACTTCGGCACCACGGTCCTGGACGCGCCGACGGTGTCCGCGGTCATCTGGGACTGGGCCACCGGCGACCGCACCCGCATGCAGAACCTGCCGTGGTCGCGCGTCGAACTCTGACTCACTGGTTCTGCACGGCAAGGCGTCCGGCCAGCGCGATGAACGAGACGCCGAACACCCGGCGCATCCAGGTCACCACGGCGGGCCGGGAGATGACGTGGTTGCGCACTGCCGCCGCGCACACCCCGTAGCCCGCGAACACCACGAACGTCGCGGCCATGAAGATCCCGCTCAGTTCGAGCATGCGCGCCAACGCGTTCGGTGAGCCGTTCGGCACGAACTGCGGCAGGAACGCGAAGAAAAAGATGGTCAGCTTCGGGTTGAGGATGTTGAGCAGCACCGCCGAGGTGATCACCTTGCGCGCCGACTGGGTGACCTGCGCGCTGTCCTCCGGCACGGTGAGCGCGCCCTTGTCCCGGAATGTGCTCCACGCCATGTAGATCAGGTACGCGACACCGAGATACTTCAGCGTCTGGAACGCGACCGCACTCGCGTTGAGCAGCGCGGCCAGGCCGGTGATCGCCGCGACCATGTGCGGGATGATGCCGAGGGTGCAGCCGAACGCCGCGATCACGCTGGCCTTGGTCCCCCTGGAAAGTCCGGCCGCCAGGGTGAAGAGCGCGCCCGTGCCGGGGGTGGCGACGATGACGAGCGTTGTCAGCATGAATTCGATGCTCATCCCCGTCACAGTAACCCGTCGCCTGGACACCGCAACCCCCGTAGATTCGGGGCTGGACCTGCGCCGAAATTAGAGCGCGCGCCGGCCGGACAGCGCGCGGCCCAGGGTGAGCTCGTCCGCGAATTCCAGATCGCCGCCCATCGGCAGACCCGACGCCAGCCTGGTCACGCTCAGGCCGGGAAAATCGCGCAGCATCCGCACCAGGTAGGTGGCCGTCGCCTCGCCCTCGGTGTTCGGGTCGGTCGCGATGATCACCTCGGTGACATCGATGCCGTCCTCTTGATTGCCGATGCGCGCCAACAACTCCCGGATCCGCAGCTGGTCGGGTCCGATGCCGCTCAGCGGGTCGAGCGCGCCGCCGAGCACGTGGTAGCGACCACGGAACTCACGGGTGCGCTCGATCGCCTGCACGTCCTTTGGCTCCTCGACCACGCAGATCATGGTGCGGTCACGACGCGCGTCGGCGCAGATGCGGCACTTCTCGCCGTCGGAGACGGTGCCGCAGACCACGCAGAACTGCACGCCGTCGCGCACCTTCTGCAGGGCGGCCTGCAACCGGTCGATCTCCGGCGGCTCTACCTGCAGCAGATGAAAAGCGATGCGCTGTGCGCTCTTCGGACCGACGCCGGGCAGCTTGCCGAGCTCGTCGATCAGATCCTGAACCGGACCCTCGTACAACGGCTATGTCCCCGTGGCTCTCAGAGGCCAGGCAGCCCGGGCAGCGAGCCGCCGCCGAGCCCACCCGAGAGCGGGCCGAGCCGCTCGGCCGCCAGCTGCTGCGCGTTGGCCATCGCGTCGTTGACCGCGCCGATCACCAAGTCCTGCAACGTCTCCACGTCTTCCGGGTCGACCGCCTTCGGATCGATGGTCAGCGCGACGACCTCGCCGGATGCCTTGATGGTGACCTTGACCAGCCCGCCGCCGGCCTGGCCCTCAACCTCGGCCGCGGAGATCTCGGCCTGGGCTTCCATCACCGCCTGTTGCATCTGCTGCGCTTGGGCGAGTAACTGCTGCATGTCGAACTGGCCACCGGGCTGCACGGCATATTCCTCTCTGGGGAAAGTGTCACTGATCAGCGTAGTCCCTGACGCCGGGGCGGCGGCGCGCCGCCTCGATCGGCCGACGCACCCGCACGCGCGAAACCCGTTCGGCGATATAGCTCCCGACCGGTCGTTATGTCTTCGATGCATGGCCGGTAACAGGTTGGGTACGTCCGGGTTCAGGGCAACAAGATCGACCTACCATCGAGAAGTAGGTCGGGAGTTCTGGAGTACCGATATGAGCACGATGAGGGCACGTTTCCTGAGCACCGCGGTGCTTTCGCTGGGGGTTCCCGGCATCTTCCTCGGCATTGCCACTCCGGCCGCGACCGCGGATTCCGGTGTCACCGCGGCGGCCGCCGATTACGGCGGCGGTTGCGTGCTCTACCCGGACAACCGGGCGGCCACGATCGACTCACTGCGCGTGCGCTGCTCGCCGGAGCAGCAGGACGCCATCTTCCGGGACGCCGAGCGCGGCGACGTGCCGATGGGCGTGCAGAACGGCTGGGTGACCAGGCCGCCCGCGATCGAGGGCATCGCACCCGCGTTCTGGATCGGCAAGACCTTCTACACCGGTCCGGACGGCGGCATGCTGACCAACCGGGTGACCGGCGCGGGTTACGAGGCTTGGCCCGCTTACGTGTACACCGCGCCTGCGATGCTCGATGGCAAGCCGACCTGGGCGCTCAACTATGACCCGTCCCCCACCCCGCAGGTCTACGACGAGATCAGGGAGATCACCCCCGGCGTCTGGTTCGGCTACTCGTGGTGGCGCGGCTTCTTCCAGAACACCCTCCTGCTCACCTTCGTCCTCGGCTGATCTTCCCGGAAATTGACTCTCCCCCCACTGGAGGGTGTTCGCTGAAGGCATGACAGCGACCGTCTCCATCGGGGAGTTCGCCAGGCTGACGTACCTGACCGTGAAAACGCTCCGGTACTACCACGACATCGAGCTGCTCGAACCCATCGAGATCGATACGGGGTCCGGCTATCGGCGCTACTCGACCGACCAAGTGGCACAGGCTCATCTGATCCGGCGCCTGCGCCGGCTCGACATGCCGCTGCCCGAGATCAAGGCCGTGCTGGCCGCCCCCGATACCGACATCCGCAATGCCGCGCTGCGCGCACATCTGGAACGGATGGAGGCCGAGCTGGCCAGGACCCGCTCGGTGGTGGCGTCATTGCGGTCATTGCTCACCCCGTCCGCACCGATCGCCGTCGAATACCGCTCGATCCACGCCTTTTCCGCGCTGGCGCTCACCGAGGTGGTCAGCAGGGACGACATCGGCCCATGGTGCGCGGCGGCATACCCGCTGCTGCACCGGACGCTTGCCGCGGCGGGTATCGAACCCGACGGCGTCGACGGCGCCACCTATTCGATGGACTTCTTCGAGAACGACCTCGGCGAGGTGGTCGCCTACGTGCCGATCCCGGCGGCCGCCCGGATCGCACCCCCCGAGCGGGTCTCGATCATCGAGCTGCCCGCACGCCGCTTCGCCGTCGCGCTGCACGAGGGGGATTTCGACGACTTCGACCGCACCTACGGCGCGCTGGGCAGCTACGTCGCCGAACACGACACCGCGCTGGCCGAGCCCGTCCGGGAGCGCTACCTGCTCAGCCCCGACGACACCGACGACCCGCACAGCTACCGAACCGAAGTCTGCTGGCCGATCGGCCTGCTCTGAGAAGTGGAGAACCCCAATGACACTGTCACTCGCGCACATCACCGTCGACTGCGCCGACGCCGCCGCCCTGGCCGGATTCTGGTCGGAGCTGCTGGACAAGCCGGTCGACGCGGGCGCGTCCGCGCAATTCGCCACCGTCGGCAGCGCGTCCGGTCTGTCGCCGCTGCTGATGTTCATCCAGGTGCCCGACAAGAACCCGGGCAAGAACGTGATCCACCTCGACTTCCACGCCGAGGACTGGCATCAGTACGTCGAGCGCGCGGTCAGCCTGGGCGCCAAGCGGATCGGCGACTTCGACGAGTACGGCGCGCAGTGGACAACGCTGGCCGACCCGGAGGGCAACCTCTTCGACATCGGCGCGGCGTAGCCACCCGGCTCGACAACGCAGCCCGGCACGAGGGGCCGGGCTGCGCTTCGCGTTAGACCTTCAGTTCGCGCTGCAGGTTGCCGAGCACCTCGGCCTGGATCTTCTTCAGGCCGAGCGGCGCGAAGATTCCTTCGAAGATGCCCGCCACGCCGCCCGCGCCCTGCCAGGTGGTGCGCAGGGTGACCTGCGCGCCTGCACCGTCCGGCGTCACGGTCCAGGTGTTGACCATGGTGGAGTTGGAATCGCGCTCGGTGACAATCGAATCCGACACCGCCACCACCGCGTGCACGTTGCGCGAGCGCTTCTCGGTGGCCTGCAGCGTCCACTCGGCCACGGTGCCCGCGCCCTTGCCGCCCTCGACGACCTTGTAGTCGCGGTAGTGCGACGACAGAATGCGCGGCCGCACCGTCTCGTAGTCCGCGATGGCCTCGAGGGTGCGCTGCGGGTCCGCCGCAACGGCGATCGAACTACTGGCGCTGACCTGTCCCACAATGAGCTCCTTGTCCGGGTACGGTATGTCGACCGGTCTCCATCCTGCCCTGTAGCGGCCACCACACCGCATGCCGGTCGAGTCGTGTGGCGAACTTCTCCGAGCCGGTCGGTATTCCGGTTCGCAACATATGCGTGACATTTCTCCCGAGACCCTGCCCTCGCGGTGGTCTCACACTCAGGTGCGTACTAGCGTCGAGGGGTGGCAGTGAGTCTGTTGGGGAAGGCCGGACGCGCTCCGGCCGCACACGAATCCGGGTTTGCCGCGCATCGAGCTGGGGTAGATCGACTCCTGGCGAGTTATCGCGCGATTCCCAGGGACGCGAATGTGCGGCTGGCGAAGAAGACCTCGAACTTGTTCCGGGCCAGGGCGAAAAACCCCGCGCCCGGCCTCGACGTATCGGGACTGGCCCAGGTGATCACGGTGGATCCGGTGACCAAGACCGCCGACGTCGCAGGCATGACCACCTACGAGAATCTGGTCGCCGCCACCCTCCCGTACGGCCTCGCTCCGTTCGTGGTTCCGCAGCTCAAGACGATCACGCTTGGCGGCGCGGTGACCGGCCTCGGCATCGAGTCGACCTCGTTCCGCAACGGCCTGCCGCACGAGTCGGTGCTGGAGATGGACATCCTGACCGGGGCGGGCGAGATCATCACCGCCACCGCGGACAACGAGCACGCCGACCTGTTCCGCGGCTTCCCCAATTCCTACGGCACCCTCGGCTATTCGGTCCGGCTGAAGATCGAACTGGAAACCGTGCAGCCGTACGTGGCCCTGCGCCACCTGCGCTTCCACGACCTGCGCGAGCTGGAGCGGACCCTCGCGACCATCGTCGACGAGAAGACTTACGACGGCGAACGGGTCGACTACCTCGACGGCGTGGTGTTCACCGCCGACGAGAGCTACCTGACCCTCGGCCGCCAGACCGACGAGCCGGGCCCGGTCAGCGACTACACCGACATGGACATCTTCTATCGGTCCATTCAGCATGATGACGCGGTGCCCAAGCGCGACCGCCTGACCATCCACGATTACCTGTGGCGCTGGGACACCGACTGGTTCTGGTGCTCGCGCGCGTTCGGCACGCAGAACCCGAAGATCCGCCGGTTCTGGCCGAAGCGCTACCGCCGCAGCAGCTTCTACTGGAAGCTGATCGCGCTCGATCACAAATACAACATCGCCGACAAGCTGGAGGCCCGCCAGGGCAATCCGCCGCGCGAGCGGGTGGTGCAGGACATCGAGGTGCCGGTGGACCGCACCGCCGACTTCGTCGAATGGTTCCTGCGCGAGATTCCGATCGAGCCGATCTGGCTGTGCCCGCTGCGGCTGCGCGAAACCGGCGCGCCCGCGACGACCGGACGCACCTGGCCGCTGTACCCCCTCGAACCGAACCGGACGTATGTCAACGTCGGGTTCTGGTCCGCCGTCCCCACCGTGCCCGGACAGCAGGAAGGAGCGGCCAACCGTGCGATCGAGCGCACCGTGACCGACTTCGACGGACATAAGTCGCTGTACTCCGATTCCTACTACGACAAAGATGAGTTCGCGGCGCTGTACGGCGGCAGCATTTATACCGAATTGAAGAAACGCTACGACCCGGACCAGCGGCTGCTGGATTTGTATTCGAAGGCGGTGCAACGCAAATGACGACATTCAAGGACCGTTCCGACGTCTTAGGTGACCTCGGAGCCAAACTCAGCATTGCCGAGATCTTCGAGACGCTGATCGACGGCGAGTCACCGATCCGGCTGACCGCCTACGACGGCAGCGCGACCGGTCCGGAAGACTCGAAGTACGCGCTGGACATCAAGACGCCACGCGGCATCAACTATCTGGCGACCGCGCCCGGCGATCTCGGCATGGCGCGCGCCTACATTTCCGGCGACATGACCGCCGACGGCGTGCATCCCGGCGATCCCTACGACATCCTCGCGGCGATGGACGGGCTGAAGTTCCACCGTCCGTCCGCGCTCGCGCTGGTCACCATCGCCCGCTCGCTCGGCTGGGAGCGGCTCAAGCCGATCGCGCCGCCGCCGCAGGAGACGCTGCCGCGCTGGCGCCGGATCGCGCTGGAAGGCCTGCGGCACTCCAAGACTCGCGACGCCGAGGCGATCCACCACCACTACGACGTCTCGAACAAGTTCTACGAGTACGTGCTCGGCCCGTCGATGACCTACACCTGTGCGTGTTACGGCGACGAGGACTGGACGCTGGAACAGGCGCAGGAGAACAAGTACCGCCTCGTCTTCGAGAAGCTGCGGCTGAAGGAAGGCGACCGGCTGCTCGACATCGGTTGCGGCTGGGGCGGCATGGTCCGCTACGCGGCCAAGCGCGGCGTCAAGGTGATCGGCGCGACGCTGTCCGCCGAGCAGGCCGAGTGGGCCCAGCAGAAGATCGCCGAGCAGGGCCTCGCCGAGCTCGCCGAGGTGCGCCACTCCGATTACCGGGACATCCCGGAGGGCGAGTTCGACGCGGTGTCCTCGATCGGGCTGACCGAACACATCGGTGTGCACAACTATCCGTACTACTTCGATTTCATGAAGACCAAGCTGCGCGACGGCGGCCTGTTCCTCAATCACAGCATCACCCGCCCGGACAACACCAGGACCACCAAGGCCGGTGACTTCATCGACCGGTACGTGTTCCCGGATGGCGAACTGATCGGCTCCGGCCGGATCATCTCCGAGATCCAGAACACCGGGCTCGAGGTGCTGCACGAGGAGAACCTGCGCGAGCATTACGCGCTGACCCTGCACGAATGGTGCAAGAACCTGGTCGAGAACTGGGACGCGTGCGTCGCGGAGGTCGGCGAGGGCACCGCGAAGGTGTGGGGCCTGTACATGGCGGGTTGCCGGCTCGGCTTCCAGCGCAACGTGGTTCAGCTGCATCAGGTGCTCGGCGTGAAACTGCCTGCGGACGGCGACTGGACGGTGCCGCTGCGCCCCTGGTGGCAGCCGTAACTTTCGCGGCGCTGCCCGTCCTAGTCCAACAGTTCGTCCAGGAATAGGGCGGGCAGTTCTATGTCTCCGGTATGTGCTGCGGCGGAGGGCATTTCGGCGCGCAGCACGCGCAGGATGGAGACCACGCCGGGGCCCGCGTCGAGCAGTGGCCTGGTCCAGCCCAGTTCGGCGCAGGTCGCGGCCGCGGGCAGCAGCAAACCGGTGGCCTCGCCGACCCAGCCCGAGGCGGCGAGGCATTCGGCGAGCAGCAGTGAGGCGTCCAATTGCGCTCGGGGGCGGCCCTTGTCGAGCATGCGGCCGTGCAGGGCCCGTGCTCGGCGGACCGCGCGATCGTCGGCGCCGAGCCTGCCCTTGGCCAGCAGGGAGCGGATCGCGGCGACCTCCTCGGCCTCCGCGGTGAGCACGGCGGCACCGGTCATCCGATGGCCCGCACGCAGTGGCGCGGAGGATGATTCGGGGCCGGGGAATTGGTCGTCGGCGTCGTCCAGCGGTAAGCCGAGGCGCAGCCGTTCGGCGCGGATATGCGCGGCGAGGCGGAACAGCCTGTTGTCGTTCGCGATCCGCGCGCCCTCGTCGAGGCGCGTTGCGGCCGTGAACAAGTCACCGCGCACCGCCTTGACCCTGGCCCCGATGACGAACGTCGAGATCAGGAAGTCCACCGGGCCGACCCTGGCGACCAGCTGATGGCTCTCGTCGAGCAACTGGTCGGCGGCGTCGAGATCACCACGGCGATAGTTCAATTCGCCGAGCATCGCCGCGGCCACCCGCAGCGAGTGCGAGCGCGGACCCGACCGCTGCTTGGCGACCTGCCATGCCTCCTGGAAACACGCTGTCGCCGTAGGGATGTCGAGCTGCTCGTAGGCGGCGGCGCCACGCCCGCACAACCCGAACACCGCGCCGAGCGGATCCTTGGACCGCGCATGGTATTCCGCCGCCCAGTCCTGGATCTCGCGGGCGCCGTCGAAGTCGAACTCACACAGCCGCACGAACGAGGTCAGGTTCGCCGCGGTCGACACGGTCCAGGCGGGCAGCTCGTCCGGCTTCTTCAGGCAGTCCGCGACCCGGTCGAGCACGCCGTCGGTATGGTCGCGGGCGATCTGGTCGGCGGCACCGATCACGGCGGCCTGGCAGCGCTGCTGGCCCACCTCCGCATCGGTGGACGAACCACGCGCGAGGATATTGGACAGCCTGCCGAGCGCCGTTCGTGCCGCGCCCGACTGCTGCAGGTTCACATTGGCCCTGGCCACCGCCATCAACAGCTTGGACCGCGAAGCCACCTGCTGCACCGGCAGTTTGGAGACCGAGCCGAGCAGCGTGGCCAGCCGGGAACGATCGATCAGGTCCATGCCGCCGGTCTCGAGCAGATCGAGTGCCATCTTGAAGTCGGTGGCGGCGAGCGCGTGATCGACCGACTTGCGCAGCAGCTGATGCTCGGCATACCAGCGGGCCGCCTTGCGGTGCAACGACTTCAGCCTGCCGGGCTGGGCGCGTTCCAGCCGGGCCCGCAGATGCTCGGCGAACAGCGGCTGCATCCGGAACCACTCCGGGTCGTGCACGATCCGGCGCAGGAACAGCTCGCGCTGCTCGGCCTGTTCCAACAATTGCTCGGCGTCCGCGTCCTCGGACAGCGCCGCGGCCAGCGAACCGCACACCCGCTCGGTCACCGAGATCGACATCAGGAAGTCGAGCATCTTGGGTTCCAGTGTGTCCAAGACATTTTCGGCGAGGTACTCGCGGATGCCGTGATTACCCTCGGACAGGGTGGCGATCAGCCGCGCCGGGTCGGCGTTGCCGCGCAGGGACAGGCTGACCAGTTGGATGGCGGCCGGCCAGCCATCGGTGGCCGCGTGGATCTGCTCCACCTGGGTATCGCTCAGCGGAAACCCGTGGTGGCGCACCAGGATCTCGTTGGTCTCCGCCATGGTCAAACGCAGTGCGCTGGAACCGATCTCGACCAGTTCATCGTGCACTCGCAACCGACTGGTTGGCAGGCCGGACTGCTCCCGGCTGGTCACCACGAAGCGCAGATGGTGACATCCGTTGTCCAGCAACGCTTCCATCGCCCGGTGCGCGCCCGCGTCGGCGACTCGATGCCAGTCGTCGATGACCACCACCACCGTACTGGCGCTGGCATGGATTTCGTCGATGAGCGTGGAGATGACGAAAGCACCCGCGTCGGCGGGCCTTTCCTCGAGCGCCTGATCCAAGCCAACGCCCACGTCCGGGCGCACCCGGCGGATGGCCTGGATGAGGTGGGCGAGGAACCAGATCTCGTTGTCGTCGTCGCGATCGATGCCGATCCAGGCGACCGGGATGCCGCGGTCGGTCAGGTCGGTCCGCCACTGGGCGGCCACGGTGCTCTTACCGAAGCCGGCGGGCGCGTGGATCACGGCGAGCCTGCGCCGGCCGCCCGCGCGGAGGATGTCCAGCAGCCGCGGGCGCGGGACCGGGTCGCGGGCCGGGGTCGGCGGACGGAACTTGGTTGCCGCGGTCGGCGGCAAGGTGGTTGCCGCGCCGCCGGCCTCCGTTGGCTGGGATAACGCCGGACGCAGCGTCAACGGCCAGCTGCGCCGGGCCGTCACCGCGGGCCTGGACTTGGTCGACGCCGCCGATTCGGGTGGATGTGCCATCGGCTCGGGCGCGGCGATGGTTTCCAGCAGCGCCATCTCGTCGGGCATCTGATCGTGGTCGCGCTGCACCGCGCGCAGCAACTGCCCCAGGTCGTAGGCCGAGGGCGGGCGTTCGTCGGGGTCGATGGACATGGCCTGCTGGATCACCTCGGCCACGTCCGGCGGAATGTCGTGCTCGCGCAGGTCCGGCACCGGCTGGGTGGTGATCCGCAGGAATTGCGCGACCACCTTCTCCCCCGCCTGCCGTTCGAAGGCGGCGTGCCCGGTGAGCAGCGCGAACAGCGTCGCGCCGAGGCCGTAGACGTCGGAGAGGGTGGTCGGGTCGTCGCCCTTGAGCACTTCCGGCGCGGTGAACGCGGGCGACCCGGTGATCAGGCTGCTGGAGGTCTGGAAGCCACCGGGGATTCTGGCGATGCCGAAGTCGGTCAGCTGCGGCTCGCCGTAGCCGCTGAGCAGGACGTTCGCCGGTTTCACGTCGCGGTGCAGGATCTGGGCGCGATGTGCGCTCTCGATCGCGCCCGCGAGCTTCACCCCGGCCCGCAGCGAGTCGGCCCAGGTGAGCGGCCCCTGATCGCGGATCACCTGCTCGAGCGAGCCGCGGGTGCAGTACGGCATGACAATGAACGGCAGGCCGCTCAACGTCACGTCCACCTGCAGAATGTCGACGATATTCGGGTGGCCGGACAGCCGGCCCATGGCCTGTTCCTCGCGCAGGAAGCGCTCGCGGCTCTCCACCTCGATCTCCGAGGAGAGCACCTTCACCGCGACCACTCGCTCCAGGGCTCGTTGGATACAGCGATAGACCACGCCGAAGCCGCCCCGGCCGATCTCCTTCGCATCCGACAGACCCAGCGCCTCCAGCTCGTCCGCTATCCCGATGAGCGGGTGGCGCTGGGTATCCGAGTCGGCCGGAGTCGAGTCCGGGCCGACCGCCCCCGCCTGTGTCCGTGGATTCACGTGACCACCTCGAACTCATATCGAATCGGCGTCACCGGCAACCAATAAGCGCGCCGACGGTCGGACATCACCCGGAACCCCGCGCGATGTCCGATATGTCTGCGCATACTCCAACGTAGCGCGGGCACGGCGTCCGGTGGGAGAAGTTTCGGCACAGGATCTTTTCCATCACCACCTTCCCCCCTAATTCTCCCCGCTCAGCGCTCCGCCGCAGGCGTTGCTTCCGGCGCGATCAGGAACGAGATTCGCTCCATTACATTCTGCCGCTCGGCGTTGTGGAAGGACGCAATTTCCCATGTTGACGACCGCGGTATCGGGGCCGTAGCAGCGGATGCCGACCACGTCGTCGGCCATCTTGGTGTCCTTCAGAAAGCTGCCGAACAGGGCGCGGTGGGATTCGACGATAGGTTTACCGGCGCTATCTCAGCGCGGTCATGCTGCACGGACAGGCCAGTGCGCGGGCCGTCGACCTCGGCGCCACCGACCTCTACGCGCTGAACATTCTGGAGTTGACCGGGCCGATGACACCGGGCGAACTCGGCACGCGCAGCGGACTGACCACCGGTCCAACGACGCGGCTGATCGATCGGCTGGCGGACGCGGGTTACGTGCGCCGAGTGCCGGTGCCCGGCGACCGGCGCAAAGTGCTCGTCGAATTGGTCGGCACGTCAGCGGAATTCGACGAGATGCTGGCCCCGGCGCGGCACCGGATCGGTGAAATCATCGGCAGCTATACCCCCGAACAGCGAGAAGTGCTGTTCGACTACTTCATTCGCGCCGCCGACGCGTACCGCGACGCGACCGAAGACCTGCGCACCGAATAGATCCGGAACGACCACTGTGGGGGAGACACACCCTAGCGAACGGCGAGCGCGATGAACTGGGTGATCTGGTTGTCGGCGAAGTTGTTGTCGCTCACCAGGATCAGGGTGCGCTCACCGGAGGGCAGGCGCGGGCCCCAGGTCATGCCTTCGACATTGTCGAGGTTGCGCAGGCCGACATCGGCCAGGTCGACCAGCAGGCGCTTGGTGACCGGGCGGGCGTTGCCGAGCGGAGCGTCGAGCACATTGGTGGCGGCGCTGAGGTCGGCCTCGTAGATCCGGATCTTGTTACCGACGCCGAAGACGAAAGAACGTTCCAGGACAAGGATTTTCGACGGGTCGACCGGGTCGGCGGCCAGAATCGAGGCGATCCCGTTCATGCCGAGATCGGGCTGCGGACGGGACTCGGCGAACACCGGCTCCACCGGGTACGCGTACTGGGCGAGCAGCTGGCCGGACCGCGCCTGCACGGTGAGCCGCGAGGTCGCGCCCGCCGTTGTCGTCGCCAGCGGGCCGTCCTGCAGCAGCGGGCCTTCCACCGACGTCACGAACAGCGAACCGCCGGCGGTGAACGTCGCACCCTCCAGCGCGAGATTCTGCCGCGGACCCGAATTCGGCCGCATCCGTTCGTTGTCCGGGATCGGCAGCTCGGCCGCGAAGGTACCGTCGGGATGCGTGACGCGGACCGATGGGTCGGCGAGCACGGTGTCGGTGCGCTCACCCTCCTGCGTCCAGTAGTAGTCGCCGGTCCACGGATCGACCCGAATCTCCTCGGGGTCCAACGACTTCGGTCCGTAGGTGGCCCCTGCGGCCGTCAGCAGCGGCCGCGTACCGGTGAATGTCACCGGGCCGATGCCGTTTTCGCCAACCGGGATGCGCGCGGTGTAGAACCGGGCCGGGTCACGCTCCGAGCGGTCGTCGCTGATCAGCACGTAATCGCCGGTGCGGGAATCGAAGTCGATCCCGGACAGGCCGCCGACGGCAGTGTCGTGGAAGACCAGGTCGTTGGGCACCACCTGCTCGCCGAGCAGCCGGACCGCCTGGCCCGGGTCCGGCGCCGCGGCGGCGGGCGCCACGCCGAGCGCCACCGCGACGGTCGCGACCAACAGTGCTTGCCCACGTCGAGGGTGTCCACGTCTCACGCGCATCACGCTATCCACCATGCGGTACCAACAGGTGAACAACACCCGAATCCGCCGAATAACCCCGAAAACGGCGAAAGCCCGCCGCCGCGAATCGCGGCGGCGGGCTTTGCCGTTGGTGACTACTTGCGCAGCGAGGCCGGAACCTCGAACCGCTCACCGTAGGTCTTGGCGAGCTCGTCGGCGCGAGCCACGAAGCCCGCCTGACCGCCCGGGTAACCGACGATGAACTGGTGCACACCACCGGTCCAGGCCGGGTAGCCGATGCCGAAGATCGAGCCGATGTTGGCGTCGGCGGTGGTCTCCAGCACACCCTCGTCGAAACACTTCTGGGTCTCGATCGCCTCGATGAACAGCATGCGGTCGATCAGATCCTGCAGCGGGACAGTGAAGTCCGCCGTGGTCTTGAAGTGATCGCGCAGGCCCTGCCAGATGCCGGTGCGCTTGCCGTCTTCGTCGTACTCGTAGAAGCCGGCCTTCTCCAGCCGACCCGGACGACCCTCGGACACCAGGTAGTCGATGACGTCCTGGGCCGGGTGCCGCTTCTTGCCCATGGTGGTGTCGCCGTGCTCGGCGGCCTCCTGGGTCTCCTTGGCGATCTTCTGCATGAGCTTGAGGTTCAGCTCATCCGACAGCTGCAGCGGCGCGGCCGGGTAGCCCGCCTGCAGACCGGCCTGCTCGATGGTCGCGGGCTCGATGCCCTCGGTGAGCATGGAGATGGCCTCGTTGACGAAGGTGCCGATCACCCGCGAGGTGAAGAAGCCGCGGCTGTCGTTGACGACGATCGGGGTCTTCTTGATCGCGAGGGTGTAGTCGAACACCCGCGCCAGCGCCTCGGGCGAGGTCTTCTCGCCCTTGATGATCTCCACCAGCGGCATCTTGTCGACCGGCGAGAAGAAGTGGATGCCGATGAAGTCTTCCTGGCGCTTCACGCCGGCCGCGAGACCGGTGATCGGCAGGGTCGAGGTGTTCGAGCCGAGCAGCGCGTCCGGGGTGACGATGTCCTCGATCTCCTGGAACACCTTGTGCTTGAGCTCGGTGTTCTCGAAGACCGCCTCGATCACGAAGTCCACGCCGTCGAAATCCTTGGCGTCGGCCGACGGGGTGATCTTGGCCAGCAGCGCCTTGGACTTCTCCTCGGTGGTCTTGCCCCGCGAGAGGGCCTTGGCCTCGATCTTCTCGGAGTAGTTCTTGCCGCGCTCGGCCGCCTCGATGGTGACGTCCTTCAGCACCACGTCGTAGCCAGCCTTGGCGGAGACGTAGGCGATGCCCGCGCCCATCATGCCCGCGCCGAGCACGCCGATCTTCTTGATGTCCTTCTTGGGCACATCGTTCGGCCGCGAGCCACCGTTGTTGATCGACTGCAGGTCGAAGAAGAACGCCTGGATCATGTTCTTCGCGACCGGACCGGTGAGCAGGTGCACGAAGTAGCGCGACTCGATGAGCGAGGCGTTGTCGATGTCGACCTGCGCGCCCTCGACCGCGGCGGACATGATCGCCCGCGGGGCAGGCATGTTGGTGCCCTTGAGCTGCTTACGCAGGTTGGCCGGGAACGCGGGCAGGTTCGCCGCGAAGGCCGGGGTGGACGGGGTGCCACCGGGGATCTTGTAGCCCTTCTTGTCCCACGGCTGCACGCCACCCTCGGGGTTGGCCTTGATCCACGCCTTGGCGGCGGGTACCAGTTCCTCGACCGAGCCGACGACCTCGTTGATCAGGCCGATTTCCTTGGCCTTGGCCGGGCGGTACTTGTTGCCCTGCAACAGTACCTGCATGAGGGCGTTCTGCAGGCCGAGCATGCGCACGGTGCGGGTGACGCCACCACCGGCGGGCAGCAGGCCGAGGCTGACCTCGGGCAGGCCGAGCTGCACGCCCGGCACGTCGGCGGCGATCCGGTAGTGGGTCGCGAGGGTGATCTCGAGGCCACCGCCGAGCGCTGCGCCGTTGATGGCGGCGACGACCGGCTTGCCGAGGGTCTCCAGGCGGCGCAGCGCGTCCTTGATGGTGAAGAGCTCTTCCATCACGCCCTGGCCGTCTTCCGGGCCGACCTTCATCATGTTCTTGAGGTCGCCGCCTGCGAAGAAGGTCTTCTTCGCGGAGGTGATCACCACGCCGGTGATGGTGTCCTTCTCGGCCTCGAGCTTCTCGACGGTCGCGGTCATCGACGTCTTGTACAGCTCGTTCATCGTGTTGGCGCCCTGGTTCGGGTCGTCCATCGTCAGCGTGACGATGCCGTCCGAATCCTGCTCCCAACCGATCATGTTGGTTTCGGTGCTGGTCACAGCTCTGTGTCTCCCTTGCTCAGCTGTCGGTTGGGGTTAGACGCGCTCGATGATGGTGGCAACGCCCATGCCGCCGCCGATGCACAGGGTGATCAGCGCGTAGCGGCCGTTGCGGCGCTCCAGCTCGTCGACCATGGTGCCGGTGATCATCGCGCCGGTGGCACCCAGCGGGTGGCCCATCGCGATCGCGCCACCGTTGACGTTCAGCTTCTCGTCCGGGACGTTCAGGTCCTTCTGGAACTTCAGCACCACCGAGGCGAACGCCTCGTTGATCTCGACCAGGTCCATGTCCTCGATCGTCAGGCCCGCCTTGGCCAGCGCCTTCTTGGCGGCCGGGGTGGGGCCGGTCAGCATGATGGTCGAGTCGGCGCCGCTGGTCGCGGTCGCGACGACGCGCGCACGGGGGGTCAGGCCGGACGCCTTGCCCGCCTCTTCGGTGCCGACGAGCACCAGCGCGGCACCGTCGACGATGCCCGAGCTGTTGCCACCGTGGTGCACGTGGTTGATCTTCTCGACGAAGTAGAACTTCTGCAGCGCGACCGCGTCGAAGCCACCCATCTCACCGATCACGGCGAAGGACGGGTTGAGCTTGGCCAGGTCCTCGGCGGTGGTGCCGGGACGCATGTGCTCGTCCTTGTCCAGCACGACGATGCCGTTCTGGTCCTTGACCGGGACGACCGACTTGGCGAAGTAGCCGCCGGTGGTGGCCTTGGCGGCCAGCTCCTGCGAGCGCACCGCGTATGCGTCGACGTCATCGCGGCTGAAGCCCTCGATGGTGGCGATCAGGTCGGCCGAAACACCCTGCGGCACAAAGTAGGTGTCGTAGTTGGTGGCGGGGTCGAGTGCCCACGCGCCGCCGTCGGAGCCCATCGCCACGCGGGACATGGACTCGACGCCACCGGCCAGCACCAGGTCGTCGAAGCCGGAGCGCACCTTCTGCGCGGCCAGGTTGACGGCCTCGAGGCCGGAAGCACAGAACCGGTTGAGCTGGAAGCCGCCGACGGTGTCGGGCAGGCCCGCCACGGTCACCGCGGTGCGGGCGATGTCCATACCCTGGTCACCGACGGGGCTGACGACACCGAGGATCAGATCCGAGATCCGGTCTTCGTCGAGGTTCGGGAAACGGCCGCGCAGCTCCTGGATCAGACCAACAGTCAAGTCGATCGGCTTGACCGAATGCAGCGAGCCGTTCTTCTTGCCGCGGCCGCGCGGAGTGCGGATGGCCTCGTAAATGTAGGCCTCTGTGGTCATATCGGAGTGTTCCTTCCTTAAAGGTGCGGCGGCCGGACGTCGTCCGTCCGAGCGCTCTGTGCCGCTACTCCGCGCGATGCGGGGTAGCCGCGGGTAACCTCGCCGACCGGTCTGCGACCGACCGTCCTGACGCTGTACAAAACGCGGCATGCGACGGCGGACGCAGGTTCCGATCGCCCATACGCCTGGGCTTACCATAGAACCTCGTCGTACCGGAGCTCACGGCCACCCGTTCATACTACCGTGGTGTGCGAACTCCGGTTAACTTAACGTCCTGACGACGGTGCTTGTCAACCACTCAGCCGTGTGGCCCCGAGCTCACTCTTCAGCAATTCGAGGGCAGCCTCGTCGGGGTCGCGCCGATCCTCCGGCGCCACCGGGACGGCCGCGGCCCGGATCATCTCCTCTTCGTCCTCCGGCGTGGTCTCCGGTACCACCCCGTCCGCGGCGCGGCCAGCGCCGTTGCCCACTCCCTTGCCGACCTGGGGCTGCGCCGACTCGGGCGGCGCTGAATCAAAAGGGCCGGGATCGTCCGGTAGATCGGGGAAATCGGGCGGCGGAATGTCGTCGTCGCCGCCGAACGAGCGCGGCTTGTGCGCGCCGGCCGCCTGATCCGCCGCGGCGTTCTTGGCCTGGCTCGGCCGCGAGAAACGCGGTGGCGCAGGCGCATCCGAGTCACGCTCGGCCGCGTTGCCGGATTCACGCGCCGCGGGTTGCGCGGCACTGCGTTGCGGCTTCGCCGCCGCACCTGCCCGCTGCGTCGCCGCAGGTCGCGCCGCGGCACCGCCCGCTTCCCAGCGCACGTCGTGCTCGCGCCCGAGCACCGCGCGGACCGCGGCACGCACCGCGTCCAGGTTGCGCGGGTCGGAGAGTCTCTGGGCCAGCGGCGCGTGCTGATGCGCGAACACGATCGTGTCGCCTTCGATGCGCGACACCGAGGCACCGGCCAGCATCGCCTGCACGGCGGCGCCGAACTCACGCACTTTGGTACGGATATCCGCCCATGCGGTCTCGACCTCGCGCAGCAGGTCGGCGTTCGACCCGGCGGGGGCGGCCGACGGCTCAGGCTCGGCTACTGGATCGGGCTGCGCGGCGGCGGGCGGCTGGACAGCGGCCGCGGGCTCCGGTTGGGGCGGGGCAGGCTGCACGGGTGCCTGTTCAGCAACCTCCCCACCAACCGGCTCAGCTGCGGAAAACGCCTGCGCCGCTTGCCCTTCGGTCGCCGCGGCGGCTGGAACGGACTCGCGTGAACTCGCCGGAACTTGCTCCGGCGCGGCATCCACCTGTCCCGGCTCGGACCGCCTACCACCAGCGGATTCGTGCTCGACCGGAGTCGATGCGCTCGGTTGATCGACCGGGTTGCCCGACGCGGCAGCAGAGGTATCCGCACCGATGTCAACGCCAGCGGATCGAGTTTCTCCGACCGCGCCACTCCCCTCGTCACCGCGAGCGGACGAAGCACCGCTCGCGGCCGAAGCACTCGGGCCTCCAGGAGCCGGCTCATGACCAGTCGCCGCAACACCCGCCGCGACCGAACTGTCAGCCGGTCGAGTTCCCGTGTCCTCGTCGCCACTTCGCGCGACACCTGCGTCGCTCATGGGAGAGGCCGGACTACCAGCTGGTCGCGCTTCCGCCTCGCCACCCATCTCGTGGTCACTCCGCGCAGCACCTGCAACGGTCGCGGAGGTCGCGTCGGCGGTCGAAGCACCCGATTCGGTCCGGCCATCAACCGATCGAGCCCCTGCCACCTCGCCGACACTGTCGTGGCTGCTCCGCGCGGCACCTGCATCACTCGCGGTCGGCGCTGAAGCAGCGGAAGTTTCGCCACGCGGTCCGGCTCCCGCGCCCTCGGCAGCTGTTTGCGCGGCACCGCCCGATCCCGCGGTCTCGCGGCGAATGGCGGCCAGCGCCTCCGCGCCGCGTCGGCGGGTCGACTCGCCCGATCCGCTCGCGGGCGCGATCCTTGGCGCCGCGGCAGCGGGCGCCGAGCTCGACGATACCGCGGGCGCGGCGGCGACGGCCCCGCCGGCGAACCCGCGCTCGAGCCGCTCCAACCGCTGCAAGGTCGCGGATTCGGCATCCGACACCGACGGCAGCAGCATGCGGGCGCAGACGACCTCGAGCAGCAGACGCGGTGACGTCGCGCCGCGCATTTCGCCGAGCGCCTCGTGCAGCAACTCCGCGTAGCGCGCCAACGTGGCCGGGCCGAGTCGCCCGGCCTGTTCACTCATGCGATCGAGGACATCCTCCGGCCCGGAGACCAAGCCGCGCTGGATCGCGTCGGGCACCGCGCGCATCAGGATCAGGTCGCGCAACCGCTCGAGCAGGTCGACGGCGAAGCGGCGCGGATCGTGGCCCGCCTCCATCACCCGGTCGACGGTGCCGAACAGTTCCGCGCCGTCGTTCTCGGCAAGCGCGCCGACCGCGTCATCGATCAGCGCGACATCGGTGACGCCGAGCAGCGACACCGCCCGCGAATAGGTGACGCCCTCGGGACCGGCACCGGCCAGCAGCTGGTCGAGCACGCTGAGGCTGTCGCGCGGCGAGCCACCGCCCGCGCGAATCACCAAGGGGTACACCGCTTCTTCGACGGTGACCTGTTCCTGGTCGCAGATCTTGCCGAGCAGACCGCGCATGGTGGCGGGTGGCAGCAGCCGGAACGGGTAGTGGTGGGTGCGCGAGCGGATGGTCGGCAGCACCTTGTCCGGCTCGGTGGTGGCGAAGATGAAGATCAGGTGGGCCGGCGGCTCCTCGACGATCTTCAGCAGCGCGTTGAAGCCCGCCGTGGTGACCATGTGCGCCTCGTCGACGATGAACACCCGGTAGCGGGATTCGGCGGGCGCGTAGAAGGCGCGGTCGCGCAGCTCGCGGGTGTCGTCGACACCGCCGTGACTCGCGGCGTCGAGTTCGATCACGTCCAGGTTGCCCGGCCCGCCGGGGCCGAGCGCGACGCAGGACGGGCACTCGCCACACGGGGTCGAGGTCGGACCGTCGGCGCAGTTCAGCGACCGGGCCAGGATGCGCGCCGACGAGGTCTTGCCACACCCCCGCGGTCCGGAGAACAGGTAGGCATGACTGATCCGTCCGGTGTCCAGGGCGGTGCTCAGCGGGTCGGTGACGTGCTCCTGACCCACTACCTCAGCGAACGTTGCCGGTCGGTACTTCCGGTACAGAGCCACGGCCAGAGGTTACCGGCGCGCACCGACAAAGAACATTCCCGCTGCGCGCCGGGCTCGGCGCGGCGAAACGGGGACAGCGAACAACCCGAGATGTGATCCAAATCACAAGATTCCGGAGCCCTTCTTAACCCCCACCGACCGATACTGACAGCGGCAACGCATGAGCTAACGCTGACGAGACACCGGTCGCATGCGGGAAATTACCGCCCAATTCCCGCTTGTAGACCGGAAAATATGTACTCATTCCCCGATTTGCCGCAGGTTTGTGGAGATAACGAAAGCGTCAACGAGGGTGACACCGACGCAATCGGCTGGCTACCGTGGCAATCGGCAACTTCGGTAGCCAAACCTTCATCAGGTTGGTTGCCCCGGCCGGTCCCTCATCCCGACCGGGGCACAACCAAAGTTCCCGCACCGCCAAGTTCCAGCGCAACCGAGTTCCACATCCATCGGAGGAACTTCTCACCGTGCAGACGCCTGATGACATCGCCACCGCGTTGCTTTCCAGCACCGACTTCGCCGGCGATCGCTCCGCGGTCGACCTGCTCAGCCGCGCGATCAGCCCGCAGGACTTCGCGATCAAACGCGACTCGCTCCCCGTGGCCGCCGCGGCCGATCCCGCCACCTCCGCCGCCATCCTCGAGCTGCTCGAACGCGGCCAGGTGCCGACCATGGCCGCGATCCGCACCCTCACCACGCAGAACGAGATGCGCCGCGAGGCCGAACGCATCGAACGCCTCGGCCGCCGCGCCCAGCGCAGCATCGACGACTTCGGCCGCGCACTCGCCACCCTGGCCGACGCCCACTGGACCGCGCACGGCATCGGCCCGACCCGCCGCGACGTGCTGTCCTCCGAGCAGGTCATGTCGCTGATCCGGACCCGCATCGGCGACATCGCCCCCTCGGCGGTGAAACACCTCTGGCTGATCGAGCGCGCCCAGCGGGCCGGCTGGATCGCCTCCAACGCCAACGCCGGATCGCTCTGCGCCGGACGCCGCTTCCACTCCGATCAGTACGGCAACCGGGTCTCGCTGCGCCCGGTCAACACGATCGGCACCGCGGTCGCCGCCTACCTCGGCGACTACCTGACCGAGCACGATCGCGCCCCCCGCTGGTCCACCGTCGCCCAGGAGTTGCGCGACGATCGCGGCCGCCGGGTCTTCCACAACACCGCCGACGCCCGCGTCCAGCAACTGTGGCTGACCACCGCCGAATGGGTCGCCATCCAGGACGAACTGCCCGTTCCCGGCAAGCGGGGTCAGCGCGCGATCGCCCGCAAGTCCCGCGCCTGATCGGTCCCGGTCACCCGACGTCCCTCGATAAACATCCCATGTCCGAACTTGCGCGCAACTCCTAGACCAGCGCAAATCCGGTGGTGAGCATTCGGTAATTTCCTTGCAACGCAGAGAGCGCTTGCGAGTCACGCACGTGCGAGGCCGCATCTCGCGTGGAAGGAGCTTTCCGTGTCCACATCCCTGGATCCCGCGGCCACCGCCTGGTTGCTCGTCAGCACGGCCCTGGTGCTGCTGATGACGCCTGCGCTCGCGCTGTTCTACGGCGGGATGGTGCGCTCGACCGGCGTGCTCAACATGCTGATGATGAACTTCATCGCGATCCCGCTGGTGACCGTCGCCTGGCTGCTGTTCGGCTACAGCATGGCCTTCAGCGACGACGCGGGCGGCGGCCTGATCGGCAACCTGGACCACCTCGCCATGGCGAATATCGATCCGGGCACCCTGCACGGCGCGGTACCGGAGTTGCTGTTCGCCACCTTCCAGCTGACCTTCGCGATCCTGACCGCGGCCTTGGTCAGCGGCGCGATCGCGGACCGCGCGAAATTCGCGGCGTGGATGATCTTCGTGCCGGTGTGGGCGCTTGCGGTCTACGCGCCGATCGCGCACTGGGTGTGGGGTCCGGACGGCTGGCTGGCCTCGTTCGGCGTGCTGGACTACGCGGGTGGCCTCGTCGTCGAGATCGCTTCCGGCGCTTCGGCACTCGCGCTCGCGCTGGTGCTCGGCCCGCGCATCGGTTTCAAGACCGACGCGATGCGTCCGCACAATCTGCCCTTCGTGCTGCTCGGCGCGGGCCTGCTGTGGTTCGGCTGGTTCGGCTTCAACGCGGGCTCCGCGCTGTCCGCGAATGGTGTTGCGGCGGCGGTCTTTCTGAACACCCTGGTGGCGGGCTGCCTCGGCATGCTCGGCTGGCTCGCGGTCGAGCAGATCCGCGACGGCAGGCCGACCACCTTCGGTGCGGCGTCCGGCGTGGTGGCCGGCCTGGTCGCGATCACGCCGTCCTGCGGATCGGTGAACACGCTCGGCGCGCTGATCGTCGGGCTCACCGCGGGCGTGGTGTGTTCGTTCGCGGTCGGCTGGAAATTCAAAGCGGGATATGACGATTCGCTCGACGTGGTCGGCGTGCACTTCGTCGGCGGCATCGTCGGCACGGTGCTGATCGGCCTGCTCGCCACGCAGGTGATGACCGGCGGGGTGCGGGGTCTGTTCTTCGGCGGCGGGTTTGCCCAGCTCGGCAAGCAGCTGGTCGGCGTGCTCGTCGTCGCGGCGTACGCGTTCGTGGTGACCTTCGTGCTCGGCAAGATCATCGATCGCACCATCGGCTTCCGGGTGAGCCAGGAAGACGAGACGGCGGGCATCGACTTCGCGCTGCACGCCGAGACGGCCTACGCGGAGGGTGTGCACGGTCATGCCCCGCGGCGGTTCGGCGAGGGACATTTCGGCCAGGGCCCGATGGGTGACCGGAATCACTGAGCACGCGACGGCTCCCTCTGTTCGCGCCGGGTTAACGGCGTTACGCTAACGCCGTTAACCTACTGCGCCGAGCGAGGGAGCCGCGCGTGCTGATTCGGATCGCACAGATCGTCACCCGATATCCACGGGCAATTCTGCTCGCCACGGCCGCGCTCGCGATCCTCTGCGGAGTGTTCGGCGCGACGGCGGCAGCGCATCTGAAGTCCGCCGGGTTCACCTCGCCCGACGCCGAGTCGTCGCAGGTCGCGCGGTTGCTCGCGGACAATTTCGACGGGGCGGCACCGAATTACGTGCTGCTGGTCAGCTCGGACGCGGGCGCCGACGCGCCGGCCACCCGCGCCGTCGGCATCAAGCTGACCGACACGTTGCGCGCCCGCGGCGACGTCAAAGGCGTGCAGTCCTACTGGACGGCTCCGCCCGCGGTGGCCTCCGCCCTGCGCAGCACCAGCGGCAAGGAAGCCTTGGTGTTCGCCTACCTGACCGGCGACGACACCCAGGCGCAGGAGGCGGCGGGCGAGCTCACCGAGCAGCTCACCGGAACCACCGACGGCGTCACCGTCCGGCAGAGCGGTACCGCTGCCGTGTTCCACGATGTGAACAAGCAGATCACGCACGACCTCGCCATCGCCGAAGGCGTCGCGATCCCGGTGTCGCTGATCGTGCTCGTGCTGGTCTTCGGCAGCCTGATCGCCGCCGCACTGCCGCTGACGGTCGGCATCTTCGCCATCCTCACCACGCTGGCCATCCTGCGGTTGTGCACGCTGATCACCGACGTATCCATCTACGCGCTGAACATGACCACCGCGCTGGGGCTGGCGCTGGCGATCGACTACAGCCTGTTCATCGTCAGCCGGTATCGGGAGGAGCTGGCGAACGGTCTCGAGCCGGTGGCCGCGACCATTCGCGCCGTGCAGACCGCGGGCCGCACCGTGCTGTATTCCGCACTGACCGTTGCGCTTTCGCTGGCCGTGCTGAGCATCTTCGACATCTACTTCCTGCGGTCGTTCGCCTACGCCGGTGTCGCGGTGGTCGTCGCGGCGGCCGCGGCGGCGATTCTGATCCTGCCCGCCGCGCTGGTGCTGCTCGGGCACCGGGTGAATTCACTCGACATCCGGGTTCCGTTGCGCCGCTTGTTCGGTCGCGCCACACCGGATCCGATGCGGCCGCTGGTGCCGGAGCAGAGCAGGTGGTACCGGATGGTGACCTGGGTGACCGGACATTCCATCCCGGTCGCGTTGCTGCTCGTCGTGCTGTTCCTCGCGCTCGGATCGCCGTTCCTGTCAGTGAAATTCGGCTATCCCGACGACCGGGTCCTGCCAACCACCGCCGCCACCCGCCAGGTCGGCGATGTGCTGCGGGCCGAATTCCCGGCGGCCAACGCGGGCAACAACACCACCGTCGTACTGGACGGATATCAAGGTGGGCCAGGACCGATCGGTGACTACGCCAAGGGATTGTCCAAGGCGGACGGTGTTTCGGCGGTGCTGTCCAGCGCCGGGGTCTTCATCAAGGGCGGTCGAGTAGCCAACGGGCCGGCCGGAATGGCAAACGGCACAGGCGAATACATCAATATCCCGACCCGCGTCGACCCATTCTCCCCGGCGGGCGAGGCCCAATTGCGCGAACTACGCGCCGTGCCCGCGCCAGGGCCCGCACTGTTCGGCGGCGGCGCGGCGGTCAATGCCGATGCCCTCGGCTCGCTCGGCAAGCGGCTGCCGCTGGCCGTCGCGCTCATCGCGCTCGCCACCTTCGTTGTCCTGTTCCTGTTCACCGGCAGCCTGATACTGCCGCTGAAAGCCATCGTGCTCAACACGCTTTCGCTCACCGCCGCGTTCGGCGCGATGGTCTGGATCTTCCAGGACGGGCATCTGTCCGGACTGCTCGGCTTTACCCCGGTCGGCTACATGACGCCGACCATGCCGATCCTGATGTTCTGCCTCGCGTTCGGCATGTCGATGGACTACGAGGTGTTCCTGCTCTCCCGCATCCGCGAGGAATGGCTGGCCTCCGGTCACGTCGTCGACGGCGTCATCGTGCGCACCGCCGAGGACAACGTGCACGCCGTTGCCGTCGGCGTCGCAAGGACCGGCCGAATCTTCACCGCCGCAGCCGTTCTGATGGCCATCGTGATGGGCGCGATGATCACCTCGAAGGTGTCGTTCATCCAGTTGATGGGGCTTGGCCTCACCCTGACCGTGCTGGCCGACGCCACCCTCATCCGTACCATGCTCGCGCCAGCCCTGATGAAGCTGATGGGCACCTGGAACTGGTGGGCGCCCGCGCCGCTGGCTCGGCTGCATGCCCGAATCGGGTTGCGCGAGCACGCCGATCCCGACCCGACCGAGCGCGTGCTGGCCGGGCGCGAATGATCCGAGCGGGCAGGTCGCGGTCGGCGCGCGGCACCGGCGCTCAGTTGCGCACCGAAATTCTTGATGCGGCAAGGGAATTGCTGGCCAGGACCGGCCATGCCGACGCGGTATCGATCCGCGAGATCAGCAAGCGGGTCGGTGTCAGCGCGCCCTCGATCTACCGGCATTTCGTGGACAAGGACGAGCTCATCGAGGCCGTGGTGGCGCAGGTCTTCGAGGACCTCGATGCCGCGATCGCGGCCGAGACCGATCTGTCGGTCTCGCCGATCACGCGGCTGTGCGACCAAGGACTGGCCTATGTCCGGTTCGCCAGGGAGCACCCCGAGCAGTATCGGCTGGCGACAACTCCGACCACGTCCGGTGGCGCGGTGGATCAGGTGCTCGGCAGTGGGGCGTTCCTGCGGTTTTCGCGCACGGTTCAGGAATGTATGGATGCGGGGGTGTTCACCCAGGGCGATCCGATGCCGGTCGTGCTCGACCTGTGGGCGGCCGCGCACGGTATCGCGTCCCTGTTGATCGCCAAACCGTTCATCCCGTGGGGCGACACCGAGGCGGCGGCGAATCGGGTGTTGCGCGCCGCGTGTATCGGGCACGTGGTGGTGGACATGATCGGTAGCGACGCGGCGCCGGACGAGGCCGCGGTGTGGCTCGACGAGTTGCGCCGCACCCTCTGACCCACCGGATGTGCTGTCGCCCATTGGAATCTGCCTGCGTTTTTCCCTCGTTCTCCTGGGCTTTCTCCTTGATGCTTTGCCTCGACAGCCGCCGTCTAGATGAGGGATCGCAGTACATGAGGATGAGCAAGCTTGCCGTGGTCGCGGCGCTGGTGACCATGGCGACCGGAGTGGCCGCCGGCACTTCCGTCGCCGCACCGACCACCGAGGGCCCGGTGAACTACACCGCGCGCGCCACCGACACGTCATCGATCATCTCGACGGATTCCGGCTCGCTGGTGGTCGAGGACAATGCCTTCAAGATCAAGGCCGCGGACGGCACCGTCATCGCGGCGACGCCGCTGAAGCTGCGGATCGACGACTTCGAATTCCCGATCGCCGCGCAGATCTCCGAGCGCACCGCGACGCTGACCCCGCAGATCGACACGCAGCACGCCATTTACCAGCCGGTCGCCCTGCCCTTCGAGGACAAGGCACCGTGGAAGTCCGAGTACGACCGTGAGCAGGCGGCCTGGAGCCGACTGACCAGCACGATCAGCGCGGGCGCGACGATCGGCACGCTCGTCGGCGGTCTCGGCGGCGCGGCCGTGGGTTGCGTGCTCGGCGGCATCCTCGGCGCCACCGCTGCCTCGGCCACCATCATCGGACTCTTCGGCCCGTTCATCCCCGCCGCCGCGATCGGCTGCCTCGGCGGCATCATCGCCGTCGGCGCACTCGGCACCGTCGCCGGTCAGATCTTCGTCACCGCTCCGGTCGCGATCGGCGCGGCAATTCAATACTTCACCACGATCAACCAGCCATTCGCCCCGGCGAAATAGAACGCGGTCGCCACTGCCGCGACAAGATCCCGCCCAGCATCCGCTCGCTGGGCGGGATTTTTCGTAGGCACATGCCTGCTTCGCCCGATCGAGCTGGGGCGGTGCCGATGAGCTCCCGCGTCGGACGTTTCCGGCGCCGCGGAGGCCGACGGTAGCGGCTACGGCGCGAGCCGTGACCTAGGGAAACGATGTGTGCGAGAACACAGCGGTGCATTGGCGCTTGGTGAGTCGCGGTACCCGGTGTTAGCTTCATTTACATGTCTGCCAGCCGATCGACCGCGCCGCGGGTCACCTATGTGACCGCCGCGCTCGGTTTGCGGTTGCCGCTGACGCGCGAACTGTGTTGTCGCCCTTGCTGCAGCTGAGCCGCTTTTCCGGCTTATTTGCTGCCTAGTCGCCCATGTAGGCATATCCCGCCAGCCGCGGGACCTCGGCAAGGAATCTTCACCATGTCCCTCCCCACCCTAGAACGATCCGCCAGCAGGGTCGCCGGCGGCCGCATCCGCGTCCAGCGTCCCGTGGTCGCCCCGGAACTGCGCATCGCCGACAACCCGGCGGCCGCGGTCCTGCGCTCCGCCACCGGTGGTCCCGTATCGCGCGACAATGCCGCGCGATCAACGGGTTTGAGCATCGCCACGGTCAACCGCCAGGTGTCCGCGTTGCTTGCCGCCGGGTTGCTGCGCGAACGGCCCGACCTGACGGCGTCGGGCGCGGTCGGACGACCGCGGGTGCCCTTCGAGATCGACCACGAGGCGTACCTGACCCTCGGCATCCACATCGGCGCCGCCGTCACCAAGATCGTGGCGGCCGACCTGCGCGGCCGCATCCTCGGCGGTTTGGCCATCGCGACCCCGCAGACCGGCCAGGAATTCGCCACCACCACCGTCGCGCGCAGCGCCAAGGCGTTCCTGCAGCGGTGGCATCGGCGCAAGCCGCTCTGGGCAGGCGTCGCCATCGGCGGCCGGGTCGATCCGCTCACCGGCGTTGTCGATCATCCCAAGCTGGAATGGCAGGGTGCGCAGATCGGTGCCGTGCTCGGCGAGGTGCTCGAGCTGCCCGTTTCGGTGGCGCCACACGTCGAGGCGATGGCGGCCTCGGAGTTGTTGCTGCCAACCATCGAATCGCGCGATGCCGCCAACGGTCGCGTGGCCGGTCCGGAACGCGGCAGCAGCCTGTACTTCTACGTTCGCGAAACCGCCGGTGTCGCAGTGACTTTGGATGGTCGCGTGCATACCCCGAGCAATGGGCCCGGGTCGATCGCGCACCTGCCGACCGGCTCCGACGTCGAATGCACCTGCGGCAGGCGCGGTTGCCTCGAGGCGACCGTCGGCGACCGTTCGCTGCACTCGCGGGCGGTCGGGCGCGGAATCATCCCGGCGCACAACGGAACCGCGGGCTCGACCATCGTCGACCTGTATCGCGCGGCCGAATCCGGTTCGGCACCGGCCCGTGAACTACTCGCCGAGCGGGCGACCATCCTCGGCAACACCGTTGCCATGGTGCGCGACATGCTCAACCCCGATCGCGTGATCCTCGGCGGACAGGCCTTCACCGGCTACCGACCTGCCGTCGCACACGTGGCGCGCGCGTTCAACCAGGGTTCTACGCTTCCGCCCACCGACATCCGGATCAGCGGATTCGGCGGCAAGGTCCAGGAATTCGCGGCAGTGGTCACGTCGCTGAGCGTGCTCTACGCCGACCCCCTCGCCGCTGTTCGCCGGACCGCGCTGAGCGACTGATCGCTGGGCGGCTGCCGTCGCTTGCCGGAACTGCACTGACTTAGCCATTCCGGCGTACGCGGAATCGAGTGGCGTCGGCGTCACTTCGTGGCCACTCGACTCACGCGTACGCCGGAATGGGGCATGCGGCGGCCGGACTGATCGGAGGTCCCGGCGTCAACTCAGTAGCTGCTGGGCGGTGCCGCCGAGGACCAGTTCACGTACGTGGGCCGACCGGGTGGCACGTTCGACGGTGACGCGGGCGATCACGGGGTCACCGTAGGGCGCGTCCGAGCCGAAGAGGGTGCGCTCCGGGATCTCCGCGATGGCCAGCCGGACCGCGAAAACGATGCTGGCGGTGGAAAGTTCGAGGTACATGCTGGGGGCCGCCGAACAACGCGTCACCCAGATCCGCGCCCTACTCGCCGTCGGCCTCCCCACCCGCGTAATCGCCCAGCTACTCCCCTGCACCACCAACAACGGCACCCTCCGCCCCTGCCCCCACGTCCTACCCGCACTACAGGACCGCCTATCCGAATTAGACCGCCGCGCAGCCGAATTGGCCACCGCCCGCACCCTCCTCCGCCGCACTATCACCAACACCGCCACGCAATAACGCCGCACACCCCTTATGCAGCCGCTTCCGAGCACCACACGCAGCCGAACGACTTGACGCACGGTGCACGCTCTTGACGTAGGTTGCAGCCTGCGTCAAGTGCAAGCACCGTGCGTCAAGTCAGGCGAGCACGCGTTTTGGGTGGGTTGGTTGGGCGGGTCAGCGGTGGGGGTCGCCAGCGGCGGCGAAGAGGGCTTCGAGTGCCGTGATGAAGAAGGGGAAGTGGGCTGCGAAGCGGTGGAGGTTGCGGTCGCGGTCGAAGCCGCCGAACCAGTAGAGGCCTGGTTGGGAGTCGGCGGAGGGGTTCAGGTCACGGAAGGCGCGGATCCAGTTGTCGGCGCGGCCGCCGATCACCATGAACGGGAGGGCGCGGGAGAACACAGTCTCCTGGTCGATCGGCGGAACCTGTTCGCGCCGCGTCGATTCCAGTCCGCGTTGGAGTGCGCGGAGCTGACCGGTCAAGGCGAGGCCGTGCGTGGTCCGGACGGGCAGGTACTTCGGCAGCAGCACGGTGGCGATACCGGCGAGCGCGATCGCGACACCGACCAGCGCGTGGCCGGAGGTGAGGGCGAGCGCGATGGTCGCGGCGACACCGGCGACGATCAGCGCGCCGCCCAGCCACATCGCCAGCCCTGGGCGGCGGCGATCGAGGAAGGTGCCGCGGGTGACCGCGTCGGCGACCAGGGCGGTGCGCACCGGCCCGGACTGCACCCGTCCTGGGGCGCGTAGTTCGGTGATGGTGACGGCGTCGGTGCCGTCGGGTAGCAGCGCTTGATACACGGCCTTCTCGTAGTCACGCAACTGGTCGTCGAGCGCGTTCACCCGGGTGATCCGCCAGTCGGTCTCCCCGAGTGGCGTCACCCAGATGTACCGGCGCACCGCGAGATCCACCACCGTGGCCGCGATATCGACCGGATCGACGTGCTCGTCGAGCAGCAGGCCCGCCTCGCCGGGCAGCACCCCGTCCGGAGAGGTGAACTGCACTCGCTCACCGTCGCGCACCAGCGGGTCGAACGTCTCCGAACCGGTTCCGGCAGCGGCATTTTGGCGGCGCGCACGCAGCACGAACGCGGCCAGTCCAGCCAGCGCGAGCAGCAGCACACCGAACGCGATGAGCACCGGCGTGGTGATCGCGAACGGCCCGGAAGCGCCGGTGTCGCGCACGTCGGCGTTGCTCGGCACACTGCCAGGCGGCAGTTGCAGGGTGAGATCGATGGCGTCACCCTTTTTCAGATCGGTCTGCTCCAGATGGAGCACGCCGTCGACCTCGGTCTTCACGTCGGCGCACGGCCTGGTGTTGCCGGGCGGGCCGAGTTTGCAGTCGACGATGCCCATTTCGAAGCTCGGGCTGATCAAGGTGGCACTGATCGACGCGATATCGCTGCCCATCACCCCGAGCCAGTTGAACACCTGGCTGCCCGGTGCGTCATTGACCAGGTTGTGCACCGAATAGGTGAACGTCGACTCACCGGCCTTCGCCTCGATGGTGAATTGATCGTTCGCCACCGTCGCGGTGCCCGCGCCCTTGGTGTCGACGTCGGTGACCTTGAAATAGCGTTCGACGTCGTCACTCACCTTCAGCCGCAACGGCAGCGACATCCGGAACGAGCCGTCCGCAGGCACATCGACCTGCTCGACCACCTCGAGCACGCCCTCGCGGCTGAGCTTCAGATCAGCGATGATGGTGACACCGCTCGGGGCGGGCTGGGTGTGGGCGATCGGGGCGGTCGCGAGCAATCCCACGGTGGCGAGCAGCAGCGCGCCTACGGCGCCCCACCGAAAAGTCAGCATGGCTGCCTACTTTAGACAGCTTGCTATTCTGCGTCATCGGCTGTCGGTGATCATTGAGACGAGGGGGTACGGGGGCGTGACACAACCACCGTACGGATACGGACCGGTTCCGCCTGGTGGGCGACCAGTTCCGCCCCCGCCTGGGTACGGTCAGCCTGCTGGGCCCGGCTATGGGCCGCCGCCTGGCTACGGTCCGCCCCCGGGGTATGGACAGCCGCCCGGCTACGGACCACCGCCCGGTTATGGTCAGCAGCCCGGTTACGGTCCGCGCCCGGGATATGGTCCGCCGCCTGGCCATGCACAGCCGAGCTACGGTCCACCGCCCGGACATCGCGCGCCACCGCCGATGCCCTATGGCCCGCCCGGCCGCCCGCCGCACTCACCCCGCCGCAGGTCCGGTGGCGGCGGTGCCTGGATCGCCGTCTTGGTCGTGGTGGTCTTCCTGGTCGCGGGCGGCTTGGTACGCAACGCGATATCGACGGGCAAGCACGACAACGACGCATCCGGTCCGGCACCGAGCCTCACCTTCGCCCCCGACGGCGCGACGGGCCCCGCCGAGACCGGCGCCAACCCGCTGCTGGCCGACCCGAGCGCGACGCTCATCCCGTCCCGGTGCGACTACTCACCGTGGGGCACCCAGGTCGACGCCGCGCGCAAGTTCTTCGACAGCGCCGCGGGCTGCCTGGAGGCGGCTTGGAAACCGGTGCTGCAGAAGGCAAACCTGCCGTTCACCGCGCCGGCACTCAACGTAAGCGCCACCACCACCGGCATCACCACCCCGTGCACCGGCTCCACCAGCAACTTCGCCGCCTTCTACTGCCCGGCGAACAAAACCATCTATATGCCGATCAGCCAGCTGCAGACCGACTTCTTCAAAAACAACTGGGTCGTCTACCTGTCAGTGTTCGCGCACGAGTACGGCCACCATGTGCAAGCCATGTCCGGCATCCTGCGCAAAGCCAACAGCGATCGCGCCGACGCCGGCCCGCGCAGCACCCGCGGCCTCGAGCTGTCCCGCCGAGTCGAGTTGCAGGCCAACTGCTTCGACGGCATGTACCTCAACTCCTCCTCCGGCGGCGGCTCGCTGACCAATTCCCAGCTCACCCTCGCCCGTAAGGACGCTTACGGTCGCGGCGACCAAGCGGGCGACATGCGCGACCACGGCACCTCCGAAAACGGCGGCCAGTGGTTCGAATCGGGTCTGGACAAAAATCGTGCCGCCCAATGCAATACGTTCACAGCCTCGGCATCGGCCGTGAGTTAGCGCTGCGCCGCTCTGCACATCAATCGTCGAATGTGTGCAGAACCAACCAATTCCGCGAAGTTCACGCCGGTCGCGGTCTTCCACACCGCCGACAAAGGGCGCACTCGGCCGACGGGCATAGGTGTACTCCGGCGCCACGGTGATGACATCGCACACCTGCACCAGTTCGTCGGGCACATCGCCCGCGAAATGCGCTGTGCTCGGCACGATTACCGCATCCGTGCCGAGCCGCCGTGCCACCGTCACCAACCGGCCGATGACGTCGTCGGTCTCCGCACCGAACACCACCGTCTTGGCAAGGTCATACCCGAACCGCTGCGCCAAACTCCGGATCAGCACCTCATCCCACTGCTGGCGCGCCCCGCCACACCGAAGGGCGGTCATTTCGTCTTGGCTGCCGCCTTCGCCTGCTTCTTGAATTCCCTTACCTGGGCCAAAGATTCGGCGTCGGTGACGTCGGCGACGGAGCGGCGGGATCCTTCGTCGCCGTAGGCGCCCGCCGCTTCGCGCCAACCCACCGGTTGGACCCCACGTTGTTTACCGAGCAGCGACAGGAAGATCTTGGCCTTCTGTTCGCCGAAACCGGGCAGCGCCCGCAGGCGACGCAAGACCTCGGCGCCGTCCGGCTTGTCGTTCTTCCACAGGTTCTCGGTTTTCCCGTCGTAGTTCTCGATGATGTAGCGGGCGAGTTCCTGCGCGCGGCGCGCCATCGAGCGGCCGTAGCGGTGGATGGCCGGTGGGGTGGCGCAAAGGTCTTCGAATTCCTGCGGGTCGGCCTCGGCGATGCGGTGGATGTCGAAGCCGCCCATCCGGTCGGCGATCTTCTTCGGTCCGCGGAAGGCATGCTCCATCGGATACTGCTGGTCGAGCAACATGCCGAGCAGGGTGGCGAAGTGGTCCTCGGTCAATAGCTCGTCCGCCTCGACGTCTTGCGCCAGGCAAAGCTTGCGGCTCATCGCCATTCCTTCCCACCGTGACAACCATGCTCGGACGGATTCGATCATCTCATTTGTCAAGACCGTGTGAAGGCGTCCTGGTCATCGCGGTCGCGCCGCATCGTCGCGCCCCATCCGGAGAGGTGAAGAGACGGGTCGGCGCCACAGACCCTCGCGTGGGCGCCATGCAGTCGCGAACCACCCCCGTGACGGACCTCACATCCCTACCGTGCGTCGCTAGGGGCCCCCGCGTAGGCTCCAGCGCATGCCTCAGCAGACGGCAGTACCTACATCGGCACCCCACGAGGTTGCCACGGCTAGGGATGGAAACGGGCCCATGGACACCTACACTTTGCGCCCCGATCGGTTCGATCGAGCAGGCCAGGATCAACTCGTCGACGTTCGCGACTTACAAGCCACCCTGCCCGGTATCCGCAGGTTGCGGGACTGGGCGCACGACGCGCTCGCGCTGCGTCCCGGCGAACAGGCGCTCGATATCGGCTCCGGCACCGGCACCGAGGTGATGGCCTTCGCGGACGTGGTCGGACCCGGCGGAGCGGCGGTGGGCGTCGAGCCGGACCCGAACCTGCTCGCCTCCGCCGAACGCCGTGCCGCGCAGACCGGTTCGCCGGCCAAGTTCCATTCCGGCGACGCCTACGGCCTGCCGTTCGGCGCGGGCAGTTTCGATGCCGCGTTGTGCGAGCGGGTGTTTCAACATCTGACCGCGCCCGCCCGCGCCGCCAACGAGATCGCGCGCGTGCTGCGTCCCGGCGGCCGCGTCGTGGTGGTGGACAGCGACTGGGGCACGGCGATCGTGCATCCCGGCGAGCGTCAGGTGGTCCGTGAGGTGGTCGACACGTTGATCTCCGCAACCACCAACCCCTTCTCCGGCCGCAGGCTGCCCGGGCAACTGACCAAGGCGGGCTTGGTGATCGACGACATCGGCTCGCACGCGCTGGTGCAGGACCGCACCGTCGGCGTCGGCTCGCTGGTCACCCGTATTTCGGCGATGGCGGTGGCGCGCGGCGTGATCACCGAGGAGCAGCGCGCCCGGCTGGTCGAGGACCTCGAGGCGGGCGCGGCCAGCGGCGACATCCACCTCTCGGTGACGATGTTCGCGGTGCTCGCGCACAAACCGAACTGACCGCGGACTCCCGCAGCGGGCGCGTACCTCGGTACGCGCCCGCTGTTGTCGTTTACTTGTCGAGCAGCTTCTCGGTGGCCGCGAGCAGCACGCAGGTGGCCAGGCCATCCATCGCCTTCTCCAACTCGGGCAGCTTCGGGAAGCTCGGCGCGATCCGAATGTTCTTGTCGTCCGGGTCATTCCGCAGCGGGAACGCGGAACCGGCGGCCGTGAGCGCGATGCCGGCGTCCTTGGCGAGGGCGATCACCCGCCCCGCGGTGCCCTCCATGACATCCAGGCTGACGAAGTAGCCGCCCTTGGGCTCGGTCCACGACGCGACCTTCGACGCGCCGAGCCGGTCCTCCAGAATCCGCAGTACCGCGGCGAATTTCGGCGCCAAGATGGCGCGATGCTTCTGCATGTGCGCGCGCACGCCGTCGGCGTCCTTGAAGAACCGCAGATGACGCAGCTGGTTGATCTTGTCCGGGCCGATGCTCCGCTTGCCCGCGTGTCCGAGGTACCAGTTCAGGTTCGCGGTGGAACCACCGAGGAAGCTGACGCCCGAACCGGCGAAGGTGATCTTCGAGGTGGAGGCGAACACGATGGGGCGGTTCGGGTTTCCGGCAGCGGCGGCCAGGCCGAGCACGTCGTAGACGGGCGCCGCGGTGTCGGTCAGCGGGTGGACGGCGTAGGCGTTGTCCCAGATCAGCCGGAAGTCCGGTGCCGCGGCGGGCATCGAAACCAGTTCCCGGACAACCTCTTCGGAGAAGGTGACGCCGGACGGGTTGGAGTAGTTCGGCACCACCCACATGCCCTTGATCTGCGGATCGTTCGCGACCAGCTCGGCGATGGCGTGTACGTCGGGGCCGTCGTGGTGCATCGGGACCGGGATCATCTCGAAGCCGAGCACCTCGGTGATCGAGAAATGCCGGTCGTAGCCGGGGGTGGGACACAGGAACTTCAGCTTGTCCTCGGCGGCCCAGCGACGCTGAGAGTCGTTGGTGCCGTACAGCATCGCGAAGGCGAGCACGTCGTGCATCAGCTCGAGGCTGGCGTTGTTGCCCGCGAGCAGGTTGTCCACCGGGATACCGAGCAGCTCACCGAAGATCGCGCGCAACTCCGGAAGTCCGTGCTGGCCACCGTAATTGCGGCAGTCGGTGCCGGTGCCGTCCCGGTAGTCACCGTCGCCGGGCAGCGAAAGCAGGTCAAGCGACAGGTCGAGTTGTTCCGGCGAGGGTTTTCCTCGCGTCAGGTCCAGGGTGAGCTTCTCGGTCTTGAGCGTCGCATAGTTCGCGTGCTGAGTCTCGTGCTCGGACACGAGTTCCTCGTGGCTCATCAAACCGATCTGCGATTGCCGGGGCATCCTGGGCAGCCTTTCGAAACAGCGGGGACGTGGGTTGTGGCCAGACCGATGTGCGGCGGCCGGACATTCCGCCCGCCGAGCGCATCGTGCGTCGACGGACCGTAGTTCACGTTACCCGTGCGCTGCTCGGATTTGGAGGCGTTATTCGACAGCCGGGCTTCAGCCCGTGCGAGCCCCCCAAAAAGATAAGGGGACCCCGCGCACCCGGCAGAGCCCATTGACCCTTGCTGCCTTCCGGCCCTGGGGGAGTTCACAGGATGCGCGCCGCGCGGGATCCGTCGGCCAGTGTAGCCGCTCCCCCGCCCATCCCCCTCCTCCGGGTATCCGAAACGGGGTAGAAACCGGGCCGAACTGGGACTTTCCCGCTCCGAACGGACCCGTTTGGCGTCAAGCCTCCCCCACCCGGTATGCTGCTCCACGGAGGATTCGCCTAGTGGCCTATGGCGCTCGCCTGGAACGCGGGTTGGGTTAACGCCCTCAGGGGTTCAAATCCCCTATCCTCCGCAGAGAAGACGCAGGTCGGGGGCTATTTTCGGATAGCCCCCGGGTTGCGGTCAACATGCGGTCAACACGACCGTGCATCTGAGGCTCGATTCGGCGCACCGACACATTCCTGTAGGTGCAAACGAAGGTGTCCCGATGCCCAGCATCCGCGAACGCACGACCAAGCGCGGCCCCTCATATTTCCAAGTTCTGTTCCGGCACAACAAACGTCAGTGCTCCGAACGCTTCGACACTCTCGACGAGGCCGAGCGCTGGCAGTCGGTCCTCAACCTCTACGGTCCGGCCGAGGCCCTGAACTTCATCTACACGGAAGCCGAGAAGGCGGACGACGCGCGGCGGTGCCGAATATCCACGACGCCTTCACCGAGATCATCGATGCCATGACCGGCGTCGAGCCGGGCACCCGCAATCGATATCGACGCGTGCTGATCAACGACATCGAACCGTTCTTCGGAGCCCTCTCCCCGGTGTCCGTATTTTGCGAGACGGTGATCGGCCGGTGGATCAACCACCTCGCCGAGAACGTCGGCAATGCCGCGAAAACCATTGCGAACAAACACGGTGTGCTGTTCAGGATCCTCGAGAAGCTGGCCTGCCGGGGTGTGATCCCGTCGAACCCGTGTGAGCAGACCGAACTGCCGCGCGTGGTGCGCGCGGAGATGAATCACCTCGAACCCGGGGAGTTCGCCGCCCTGCTGGCCGCGCTACCCGAGCGGTGGCGACACCCGCACGCTCAACCTGCCCGCCGGGCGGGCGCAATACGCGGCGATCATGGAGCGGATGCCGTGCCGGGATTGGCGGGTGTTCACCGACCAGCTGGCCTGGTCGGGCACGCGATTGGCCGAAGCGGTCGCGCTGGCCGATACCGACGTCGAAAGCCGGGTTTCGTCCGTTTCAGGTTAATAGGTTGTGCCGCAATATCTTTCGATTCGTGATGCGCTTGACTTCACGTACCGGCAGCGCGTTCATGGTGTTGCCACCAAAGACGATCACGCGCGCAATGGCGACCGCCCAGTTCAACTGGGGAATTCATTCTCTTTGGAAGATGTGCCACGATACGAGCGACCGCCCACCAAGCTGTCACACTTCGGGCGGTTTCGTTGAGCCAGAGGGCATTTCGATAGATCGAGCGTCGAATATGTCTAACGAATGGCGACCTGGAGGGGATCATGACATTCAGTCAGCAGCACCAGAGGCACGGTCGACGACGAACCCGAATAGTCCGGGCCGCCGCCATCCTCGCGACGATCACCACACTCACTCTCGATGCCGCTGGCGCGTCAGCACGGCCAGCCGATCCGCCATACCCTATCGGTGGCTCGATCAAGGTCGAATACGACGAGACCGGAGGATTCGACTTCTTCGGCAATGCGACCAACCCGGAATCCGACGCCGCACGAGGAGGCCGCTGGCAAGCCTTCGAGAAGAACAGCTCCATCTACTGGCACCCCTTGGTCACCGACGGCCACGCCCACCAGATCGGCGGTAGCATTCGAGACAAGTGGGGCCAACTCGGCTGGGAGAACGGGACGTTGAAGTATCCGACTAGCAGGGAGGTGGCAGCCGGGAAGCCCGGGCGGTTCAACAACTTCGAGGGCGGGGCGATCTACTGGTCGGGTAACACCGGGGCACACAACATCTGGGGCTCGATTTTCGACAAATGGGGTAACTACGGCTGGGAGAACGGTCGGCTCGGCTTCCCTACCAGCGACGAGTTCGGCACCCGCAACAACGGCGCCGGTCAGCACATGGAAGGCGGCGAGATCTACTACTCACCGGGCACCGGTGCCCATGCGGTTTGGGGGGCGATCCGCGACCAATGGGTGAAAGCCGGGTGGGAGAACGGACAATACGGATACCCAACCACCGACGAAGTCGACGGCGGGAATACCAGCAACACCCCGACCGGGTACGAAGGCAAGTGCCAATCATTCGAGAAGGGGGTCATCACCTGGAATTTCGCGCTGCCGCTCTACGACAAAAACTTCTCATCGGTCTCCACGAACCCGACACCTGTGCTGACCATCTTCAATCAGTCCAAATACAAGAGCGAAGTCGACAACGCAATCCAGTCGTGGAACTCCAAGGGGCGCGTGAAAGTGGTGTCGGTCGGTGACCGGCAACCCATCATCCATGTGTTCGACGAAAATCGTGCCGATGTCTCCTACGTCGGGCTGTACACCAAGAACGCCGACATCAGGCTCAACTCGCACTATATGGACACATACGGCCCCGACCTGAACAAGAACACCGTCCTGCACGAGATGGGTCATGCGCTAGGGCTGCGTCACAGCTGCGAGAACAACATTATGTTCGCCAGTGTCACACCGAAACTCGACTTCGGAGACATCGATAACAGTTCCTATCGAACGATGTGGGGAGCGTCCTGATCATGCACGCAACCATCAAATCTGCCGCCGCGCGAGTCGTTCACCTCGCCGTCGCCGCGCTCGCCACAGCTGTCGTGGCAGGCTGTGTAGGGCCGCAGCCGTCACCGGAACCACCGGCGCCGAAAGTTGTCCAGGTCACCAGCGATGCAGCATTCGATCCGGGCGATCCCAAAGCAGTCGCCGGCTGGGCCGACGCCATCTTCGTCGGAACCGTAGAGAAGTACCTGCACACCGAGGCCCCGGCGTCCGGCACGCCCGAGACCCAGTTCCAGGTGTCGGTCGTCACGGAACTCAAAGGTGACCTGCCTACCAAAGTAGTGGTTAACCAGATCGGCGGCATCGCACGCAACCACGACCTCATCGTCGTCGACGGTATGCCGCTGATCTCCGCTGGGAAGTCCTACCTGTTCATCGCCAGGTACTACGCCGAAAAGAAATGGCTCACCATCGCCAACGGGCTCGGTGCTACTGAACTGACCGGCCCGAACCGGGCAAACCGTGAGGCCGAACCGGATGCCGTCAAACGCATGCGCGACGCCATCGCCCATCAGAAACCATTCGCGGACGAGAACACACGGCCGAAACTGCCGGACCCCGCAAGCCTTCCCTCGGACGTGACCGGCACCCCGACACCGCAGAAGACTCCGACCACAAGCCCTCCGTCGACCACCCCAACCAGATAGCCGCCCGCACTGACGGGCGCCTCAACCCACATCGAGAACCCGAGCAGCTCGCCCAAGTGGCCGAATTCTGACCAACAGACGACGAACATCAACCGTGCGAGGCCGTGAAATCTACGGCCTCGCCGTCGTTTCGGTGCGGGACCGTGCGTGTGTGCTCCTGGAACCGGCGACAGATGGCATCGGCGTAGCGCGGATCCAGCTCGACCAGGCGCGCGGCTGACCCGTGCTGGTGGGCGGCGATGAGGGTGGAGCCGCTGCCACCACGCTCACCCCGCCAGTGCGATCGTCACTATTCCCGCGAGGACGATGCAGGTGCCGGTGAGGCGGCGGATTGGGTTTGCCTCGCCGAGGGTGCGCCAGGCGAGGACGCCGCCGATCACTATGGAGAGTTCGCGGATCGGGGCGACCACGCTCAGGGGTGCCAGCGACATCGCGTAGAGCACCAGCACCGAGGTGATGGGGGCTACCGCGCCGACGGTGCATAGCTGGCGGCGATGCGCGCACCACAGCTGTGTGCGGCGGGGGATCACGTAAGGCAGGAGCAGCAGGCTGAAAGTCAGTGTGCGGGTGCTGAAATAGAGCAGGGCGGGTAGCGGTCTCGTGCTCATGACGTAGGCGTCCCACAGGGTGAAAGCCGCGACGGTTACTCCGGTGGCGAAACCGTATCCCACACTCACCCTGGTGGATCGGCGCTCCGCAGCGGTACTGAACGCGATCACGACGACACCGCAGGCAACGGCCGCGACCCCGAGCAGCGCGGGCGCTCCCGGTCGCTCACCCAGCAGGACGACAGCGGCGCACACCGTTAGCAGCGGACCGCTGCCGCGCGCCACCGGATAGACGACCGACATATCTCCGGCCGCGTAACCTCGTTGCAGCACAACGAAATACACCCCGTGCAGGATCGAGCCTGGCACCGCTACCAGCAGCCAGGACCAGCGCGGATAGCACTCGGTGCCGATGGCAACGGCCACCGCGATCGGTGCGACAACGGCGGCCGACACGGTCTGGCAGACCCAAACGATCAGCGCGCCACCATTTCCCACCCGCTTGGCGGCGAGATTCCAACTGGCATGCGCGATCGCGGCAATCAAAAGCATCGCGAGGACGAGACTCACGGGGACCCTTTCCAATTCCCGCGCACGCGGAAACTCGGGGTCCTCCAGGCTTTTGTCCCTTGAGATGTCCGGCGGCACTCGGTGGCCACCGGTGGTGTCGCTCGGACCAGACCCGCCGACCCGAAGGGCAGCGACGGAACCCTAGACACTACGTAGCCGACGGTACCCGCTTGTCATGCGAGGCGATGGCTATCGACTCACTCCTGAACAAGAAGCACCTGACGACGCCGAATGTCGTTGTGGCACCGATCATCAGGCCCCGGATAGCTCAGAACCGGTAGGCATCGACCTCGCGGAGGTAGCGGGCGCGGGTCTGCTCATCGATGAAAGAAGCCTCGAAGGAGTTGCGGGCCAGGGTGCGCAGGTGATCGGCGGTCAGGTTCAAGGCGTCCCGGATGCCGTCGAAGTTGTCCTGCACGTAGCCACCGAAATACGCGGGGTCGTCGGAGTTCACGGTGGCGACCAGGCCGAGTTCGAGCATCTGCCGCAGCGGGTGGTCGGTGAGCTTGTCGATCACGCGCAGCCGCACGTTGGAGAACGGGCAGACGGTCAGCGGGATCCGCTCCCGCACCAGGCGCTGAACCAGCGCGGGGTCATCGAGCACCCGGATGCCGTGGTCGATGCGCTCGACGCGGAGCACATCCAGCGCCTCGGCCACATACGCCGCGGGCCCCTCCTCGCCGGCGTGCGCCACCGCCCGCAGCCCCAGCTCGCGGGCCCGCTGATAGACGGCGGCGAACTTGGCGGGCGGATGGCCGACCTCGGCCGAGTCGAGTCCGACCGCGACGATCCGATCCAGATACGGCTCGGCCTCCCGCAGGGTGTCGAGGGCGGCTTCGGCCGACAGATCGCGTAAGAAGCAGAGGATGAGTGTGGTCGAGATGCCGTACCGCTGTTCGCTGTCGCGCAGCGCCGCCCACAGGCCGTCGATGACGGTCGCGAAGGGCACTCCACGCGCGGTGTGCGCCTGCGGGTCGAAGAAGATCTCGGCGTGCCGGACGCCTGCCGCGCTGGCCCGGACCAGATACGCCTCGGCCAGGTCGGTGAAGTCCTGCTCGACCCGGAGCACATCCGTCAGCCGGTAGTACAGGTCGAGGAACGACTGCAGATCCTCGAACCGGTAGGCGTGATGCAACTCGTCCACCGAGGCGAACGGCAGCTCGGCGCCGTTGCGTGCGGCCAGCGCGAAGGCGAGCTCGGGTTCCAGCGTTCCCTCGATGTGCAGATGCAATTCGGCTTTCGGTACGGACACCCCGGGGATCCTAGCCGCGCTCCGTGACGGCGACGCACCGCGCGGATCACCCGAGCACCCGAGGCCCAGTTGCTACCCAGCACCGAGGGGAGGCCGTGCCGACCTTCGAAGCTGGTGCGACTACAGGATCAGATCAACTATCCGCTCCACCACGGCGTGCACGGCATCGGCGAGCAACCGTCCGAGCGCCGATCCCGCCACGCTGACAAGGAGATTCTTTCGATCGTGGCCGGGCTGCCGATCCGGCTCCGGACGTCGAACCGCTTGCCCGCCCTCATGTGTGCGAACCGACCTGGAAACGGCGGGTGATCCGTCGGCCTGACCGGCTTTCGGATCACTGGTGTCATGCGAGACCATGGGGTGGGCCCTCTCTGAGTCGGCCTGACCGAGGTGGGCCCGCACCGTCGCCTCCAAGTTCCGATGCGGGTCACACCCGGCATGGCTGCCACATCAGCAGCCATGCCGCCATTCAAGAGCGGGGACAATTTTCCTGTCTACTCCCTGAATTCCAGTTGTCTCGAGCGTATTCAAGACATCGAGTCGGAGAACATTGTCCCGATCAGCGCTCTACAATTGCCCGGCACGAGACTGATGAGGGACAACTCCACTGCCTGGAGGACTGCATGGGGGAGCACCAGCGCGTCGGGCGGCCCCTGCGGACCGATCCGGAGCAATTCCCCGCTGATCTGCCCGCGACAACGCGAGAACTGAACGCCGAGCTCAACAGGCTGCTGACCGAGGCGGGGCTGACCCACAAACGAGTTGTCGACCTGACCGACGGGTTGGACCTGACCGACAAGCAGCGCGCTCGCCAGATGGGTGAAACCCCCGGTGGACCCTCGCGACAATTCTTCGACGCGATCATCGCCACCGCGGCGGACAAACTCGATCGTCCGGTCCAGGATCTGCTCGACATCTTTGTCCCGCTGCGGGAACGAGCGCAGGCGGACATCCCGGGATGCAAACTCCCGCAACGGGTTCCATTAGTTCCCCCGGCCGCCGATCCGCCTGGACAATTGGCCGGGGCCAACGGTGGCGTCACCCTGGCGGACAAGACGGCATGGCTGCTCACCCTGCTGTGCGAGGGGAAGGAGGCCAGCGCCGCCGAACAGCTGGATGAGGTCTTCCGCCGCGGCGACCCGATGCTGCCCGCAGCGCTGGTCGAAGTAGGCCGCCGCCTTCCGGGTGCGGTCGCCTCCTTGCTGTACGCGGTCTGTGAACGGGGAGAGAGTGGGCTCGGCGCGGAATTGTTCGAGGCGATCATCGATCTCGACGAGGAGGTTGCCGGGCGAATCGCCGCGGTCCCCTGGCGCCAGATATCTCCTCCGCCCGCACCGACGACCAGCATCCTGACGACCGATCCGGAGCTGCTGTTCGGCCGCCGGATCGCCGCGGTGCTCCGGCGAGGGGATGTCGGGCAGGCAAGTCGCGAAGTCGTCGCGAAGATCCGCGAACCGCTCGGCACGCAGCGGAGCATCCTGAGCGAGATCATCGAAATCAGTTCGGATGGACCGCAACTGGCCAACATGCTGCTGTCGTCGATGGCGAAGTCACACCGCGAACAGATGATCCTGTGTGTGGTTCAGCTCTTGCGCGCCGCGCGGACGATAGATGGCAAAGCCCTGCTGCGCGGCTTCGACAATGCGCTGTCGTCCGAGCTGCGCGCGACCATTCTGCTGCTGCTCAGCCACACCAGCCGGATTCCGAACACGCACGGGCCGAGTGACCAATTCACCGACCTCTCCGGCTTCTTGGCCGCCGCGGCGCCCGCCCGCCTTGCCACGGTGCTGACCGAGGAGGAGGTCGTCTCCGCCGAGGGTTTGGCGGCGGGGCACCTGCTGGAGGCGGTGCCCGACTTCGGCTCGATCCTCGGGCGAATGACCTCCGCCCGGTTCAACGAGACCGCGACGCTGCTGGCGCGCGCGCTCTTCGATTGGGACACCCGCGCGGGCATACTCGGTGTGCCAGAACGGTATTGGCCCGTGCAGAACCTCGCCGACACGATGCTCAATATGACCTCGGGGAGCCAGCTCACGGGGGCGATCCTGAAGAACAACCCCGAAAGCGGCACGCTGCTCTTCCACGCCATGCAATGGCTGGACCACCCGCAGTTCCCCGCGCTACTGGAGGCGTTGGCCGACCATGTGACGATCGAAGCCCTCGCCGACACGCTCATCTCCGTCAACCAAGACCTGCGGCGACTGCGGATCTTCGAAAAGCTGATCACGCAGACGGCGGCAGGCGCCGAGCCGATCATCCACACCGTGGTCAATCACCCGATCGCCGCGACGGCGCTGTTGTCTCCTGCGCGCAAATACGCTCCGCCGCTTGCCGAACGGCTGCACGCGATGCTCGGGGATGAACGAGAGTCCGGCGGCACCCGCCGACCATCGGAACCTCAGCATGTTGCCGCACACACCGAAAAGCCCAGCCAGCCACAATGGTTCGAGACGCCCGCGGCGTCGGCGGTGCCGGTATTCGAGACCGTCGAGGCGAAAGAGCAAGTCGTAGCTTCGGATTCGACACAGCGGGCCGCCGCGCCGGGGGCACCGCCCGCACCGGTGTTCGGTGCTGCCGTCCCGGTCGAGCGATTCACCTCGCTGTTCCCCCGTGCAGTCGCCCCCGGGGTACCAGACCCGAGCGCAAGTGGTGATGCCGGCCGATCGCCCGCGCACTCTCTGTGGTCCCCGGCCGACACCTCGTCCACGCCTTCGCTTTTCCCTCGGTCCCCCGCACCCCAGCCCCCGCCCGCTCCGGTGTCTGGTGTCGCGGGTCCGGTAGAGCAGGACCCGGCTCCGCATTCGCCGTTGACGACTTCGGCCACCGGGACATCGCCCGCCAAGGCCCCCGCTGTGGCCAAGTCGGCCGACCAGACCAGACAGGTCCCGCCCGGATCCTCGTGACCGCGCGCGTCGTAAACCGGTGGTGCCGTGCACTCCTGAGGCATGGCGCGATCCGGTGCGGGCGTCGACGACAACGCAGGCTAGTTGATCTTGTATATCCAGATTCCCGGGTTTGTCAGTTCGCCGGTGGCCGACCATCGGTAGGTGCGGGCCAAGCCCGGGCCTTCGTATCGGTGCAGGTAGTTCAGTAGGTCGGCGCGGTTTCGGTGGCCGGTGGCGATGCCGTTCAGGGTGATGGTGGTCAGGTCGTATGCTTCGATGGCGTTCCAGCCCGCGCCGTGGTTGTTCAGGGCGCGGAAGTCGAAGTAGAACCGTCCGGTGACCGGGGCACAGGAACAGGACAGAAACGCGCCGCGGACCGAAATTGGCGAGGGCGCAACGAAATCCGTGCTCAGTGCGCCTTCGGTGGTGACGAAGGGGGCGGTGACGCCGCCCTGTTTCAGCTGCTGGGCGAAGATTGCCGCTTCGACGGCGTAGCCGGAGTAGAAGACCGCGTCCGGTTTGCTGGCGGCGACCTTGGCCACAGCGACGCTGAAATCGCGATCGCCCTGCTTGACGTCCGCGCGACAGCTGGGCTCGGCGGCGCTACCGAGCATCGCGACGACATCGTGCGCCATGCCCTTGCCGAAGCCGGAATCGTCACGAACCACACAAATCTTGCTGAAATGAGCTGTGTCGGTGAGATATTTGGCGACGGCACGCCGGTAGACATCGGTGGTGGCCACGGCACGGAAGAAGCTGCGCCAGCCGCTTGCGGGGTCGACGGGAGTGGTGCCGGGAAAAAGAACCGGCAATCCGGCATCACTGAAAAGCTGTCCGGTCGGCAGGATCCCGGCGGACAACGGACCGACCAACGCGACAATCGACGGGTCGTTCACGATCTGTCGCGCGACATCGGCCGCGGTCTGCGGAAACCCACCGGAGTCGAATTCGCGCACGGCGACAGGGCATCCGGGGTTCGCCCTGGTGAACTGGTCGACGGCCAGCTTCACCCCGTCGATCAGACCGCGATCGGTACCGGCGTCGGCTCCGGTGAGTGGCGCGGTCGAGGCGATGGTCAACGGCTCGCACGCGGCCTTGCCGTCGCCGGCGGGATCCGCCGCGGCGCTGGCTCTCGGCACCTCCTTGCCCTCGGCGTCGATCTGCATCAGCGCCTGGAACGGTGCGGGGCCTCCGGTCGTGCCCGGTGCGACGGCAGCGGACCAATCGATCGGTCGCAGCGCAACGGGTCCGGTCGAGATGGCAGGCTGCTTGGTGGAGTGGTCACTTGTCGCCCAATGAATCCCGACCACCAGCGCGAGAACGACAGCGAGCACCAACCCGCCGATACCGGCGCGGCGCAGCAATCGACGCGCGGGGTGGTGCGCGTCCTGTGGCATCGGCCGCTGTTGCGGGAGCGGCACGACCGGGCTCTGCGGCACCGCCAAAGCCTGCTGTGCGGCGACCGCGAATTCGGTGCAGGAACTGAATCGTTCGTCGGGATTCTTCGCGAGCGCCTTCGCCAGCACCGCGTCGACGCCAGATGGCACATCCGGTCGCAGGTTGTGCAGTAGCGGCGGGGCATGCTGCAAGTGGCCGGCGATCATCGCGGCAGGACTGCTGGCCGCGAACGGCGAGGTGCCCGACAGCAGCCAGAACAGGCTGCACGCCAACGAGTATTGGTCGCTGCGGTGATCGACGGGGACGAACGACAATTGTTCCGGCGACGCGTATGCCAGCGTCGCCGCCAGTCCACCGTCTTCGGTCAGTTGCCGTGACTCGTCACGTAATCGCGCGATACCGAAGTCCGTCAACAGAACTCGCTCACCCTGCGCCGCGGTCGCGCGAGCCAGCAGGATGTTCGCCGGTTTCACATCGCGGTGCAGCACGCCGGTGGCGTGCGCGTAGTCGAGCGCTTTCGCGGTCTCGACGATGATCTCCGCGGCCCGCTCCGGCGGCAGCGCGCGCGGGTCGAGATCCGCGGCGTCGATGCCGTCGACGTATTGCATCGAGATCCACAGCTGCCCCTCGTCGAGACCGCGGTCGTACACGGCCACGATGTTCGGGTGGTCGAGCCGTGCCGCCAGATCCGCCTCGCGCTCGAACCGTGCGCGAATTTCGGTGTCGGCATACAGATCCGGATAAAGCAGCTTCAAAGCGGTCAGGCGCGGCAGGCGGGGATGTTGCGCCAGGTATACCGCGCCCATACCGCCGCGGCCCAGCTGACGCTTGATCACATATCCGGCGAAAACCTCACCAGCACGCAGCATCCAGCCCCCTCAGACTTCGAGTCCTCCGGACCGAGCCGAGCTAACTGCCGACCACGCGGGTAGCGGTGACGAGCTGCCGATCGGCCCGAATGCATCGTCCCTCGTCAAGCCCATCCTAGCCGCGAGAAACCCTGCCGCACTAACGAAACGGACGCTGGCCGGGGACCGCGCCGCTGGTCGCCCGATGCCGCTCTCTGCGTCGGGTGACGACGCGTCGGGTGCCGCGACGACACCCGACGCGGGTAGAACTACTCCCCCAGGTACACCGGGAGCTGGCGGTGACCGTTGGATACGAAGCTGCCCACGGGCTGCAACTCCGCCGGATCCACCGCCAACCTGAGCTTCGGGAAGCGCTCGAAGAGGGCGGGCAGGGCGATCGCGGCTTCGAGCCGCGCCAGCGGGGCGCCGATGCAATGGTGGGCACCATGACCGAAGGACAGGTGGTCCTTGTTGGTGCGGTGGATGTCGAACTGATCGGCGGTCGCGCCGTGCAGGCTCGGGTCGCGTCCGGCACCCGCGTAGGAGGCAAGAATGGCCTCGCCCTTGGGGATTCGGATGTCGCCGACGTCGATATCGTCGACGGCGTAACGCAACGGCAGGTGCGCGACCGGCGCCTCGTAGCGCAGCGTTTCCTCCACCACTTCCGACCAGGGCACCCGGCGCTCGACCACATCGGCCCGCTGCTCCGGATGGGTCAACAACGCGAAGATCGCCTGATCGAGCAGGTTGACCGTGGTCTCGTGGCCCGCGTTGATGACGAGCATCAGGGTGTCGACGAGTTCCTTCTCGGCCAGTCGCTCACCGTCCTCGGCACGGGTGGTGATCAAGACGCTGGTGACGTCGTCGCCGGGGGTTTCGCGGCGGTAGGCGACGAGTTCGCTTACGAGCCGGTACATTTCGAGGTAATTGGCTTGCGCTTGCTCGGGCGTGAACGAGGTGTCGAAGAATCCGTCGACGCACTTGTGCAGGCCGCCACCGAGATGTTCCGGCACGCCCATCATTTCGGTGATCACCTGGATCGGCACCGGATACGCGTAACCCGCACGGAGGTCTACGGATTCGCCGGGCAGGGTGGCCGCGAGCGCGTTCAGCAGGTTCTCGGTGATCGCCTCGATCCGCGGCCGCAGCGCCGTGCTGCGCCGGTGGGTGAACGCGGGCGAGACCAGTTTCCGGAGCCGCCGATGGTCGGCACCGTAGGCGGTGAACATGTTGTCCACCGCGACCCAGGGCAGCAGCGGCCACGCCTCGGTGATCTCGCCGTTGATGAACGAAGACCAGTGCTGCCGAGGATCTTTGGACACGCGCGGATCGGCGAGCAGGCTCTTGAGCACCGTCGCGTCGGTGGCCGACCACGCGGGCACGCCGCCCGGTAATTCCACCACCGCGACGGGTCCGCGCGCACGGATCCGCGCGGACTCGCCTTGAATGTCGGCACCGGTCGTGTCCAGAACTATCGGTTCATGCTCCATCGGACGCTCCTTACATCATGTTCAACGGAGGGGACTTGGGGAAGACGACCGGCAGCGCGGCGACCGCGCGGTGGAAAGGCCCCGGCCGCCATGCCAATTCGTGCACAGGTACGGCGAGTTCCATTTCGGGGAGTGCGTCGAGCAGCTGATCGATGGCGTCCTGCACGATCAGGTAGGCGACCGACTTGGCCGGGCAGGCGTGCGGTCCGGCCGCCCACGCCAGGTGCGAGCGGTTGCCGGTGCGGTCCCCGCCCCGGATCTCGGGGTCGTTGTTGCAGCCCGCGAGGCTGATCAGGACCGGCTGGTGCGCGGGCAACCAGTTGTTGTCGATGAGAATCGGCTGCCTCGGGTAGGAGGTGCAGAAGTTCGCCATCGGCGGGTCGTTGAACAGCACCTCGTCGAGTGCGTCACGGGTCGACATGCTGCCGCCGAGGACGTCGCCGCCGAAACGATCGTCGGTGACCATCAGCATCAGGGTGTTGATGATCAAGTTCTGCTGCGGTTCGATGCCCGCGCCGTAGAAACTGATCAGCTGGCACAGCATTTCGGTGTCATCGAGTTCGGCAGGGTGATGCGCTAGTCGCGAGGTGACGTCGTCGCCCGGCTCCGCGCGCCGCAACCCGATCAGCTCCAGCAGTGCCTCGCTGAGCATCTGCATGCCCTGGGCGGCGTTGACGGTATCGAAGAGCGCGGCCATGCCGGTCGCGACCCGCTGGCCCAGTTCCGCTGAGCAGCCGACCATTTGGTTGAGTACGTCGAAGACCAGCGGGAACGCGTACTGGGTCACCAGGTCCGCCGAGCCGGTCTCGCAGAAGGAGTTGATCAGCGGGATGGCGATCCGCTCGACGGTGGAATGCAGGGCGTGCAGGTCGATTCCGTCGATGGCGGCGGTGTAGGCCTGCCGGTAGCGCGCGTGCGCGGCACCGCTGTTGCGCAGCGCGTTCGGGTACCACTCCATCATCGGCTTGATGGGTGAGTCGTCGGGGATGTGCTGCTGCCAGGTCCGCGGGTCGGCCGGAAAATGCTCGGGGTCGTTGAGGATTCGCAATGCCGCCTGATAGCCGACCACCAGGGTGGCCGGTACGTCCGGGGCCAGCTCGATCGGCACCAGCGAGCCGTACTGGCGGCGCATCTCGGCGTAGGCGCGATGCGGATCGGCGGCGAACTCCGGGGTGTACAGCTGGACGCGGGGGCCATCGGTGTCGATGGGTGATCCGTGCTGGACCGGGCAGACTCCGGGCGCGGCAGTCTCGGTGAACGGTGACGTGGTCAAAGACGTGACTCCAAGCGGTCGGTGCGCGGGCACGTGGCTCGGTCACGTGCCTCGGGAAAGGTCGGAGGTGTATCAGGTGTCAACCGACCATAGGTGACCATTGCTAACGAGTGCACGCCGAGGACCGGGACGCTCCGTGGCAACCGCAGATTCACCGTGTCTACCTCATAATCCCTGCAGGACACGTATTTTCGACGGGTGCGACACCGACTGATCCCCCTAGTCCCGGCAACCGCCCAGAACCCGACGGCTCACCCACGGTAGCAGCATTGCGGCAAAGTCTCTCTCGATGTGGCAACAGGTTTCAGGTGGTTGACGGCGCGCAAATAGCTAGTGCTACCAGGGGATACACCGCTGCCGTTCAGCTGGTCTGTACCGACTGATGCGGATGGGTGTGGATCTGATCGGGTGGGTTAATTGACCTTGTAGAGCCAGGTTTGAGGCGTCGCGAGTTCGCCGGTGGTGGACCAGCGATAGGTGCGGGCGAGGCCGGTGCCCTCGTAGGCGCGCAGGTAGTCGACGAGGTCGGCGCGGGTCGCGCGGCCGGAGGTGATGCCTTTCAGGATGATCGTGGTGAGGTCGTAGGCCTCGACGGCGCTCGGGCCGGGAGCCTGCCCGTTGAAAGCCTGGTAGTCGCTGGCGAACTCGGCCACGACCGGGCCGCACGAGCAGGACACGAGCGCGCCCGCCGCCGAATTGCCCGCTTGGGTAGCGAAATCCGGCGTGACCGTGCTTTCCGCGGAGACGAACGGTGCGGTGATACCCGCGCGGCGCAGCTGTTGCAGCAGGGCGGCGGCCTCTTCGTAGTAGCCGGAGTAGAAGACGGCATCCGGTTTGGCTGCGGCGATATCGGTTGTCACCGTGGTGAAGTCGCGGTCGCCCTTGCCGATCTCGGCCGCGCACTTCGGATCGGCGGCGGAGCCGAGGCTGGAGACCGCGCTCCCGGCCAGGCTGCTGCCGTAACCGGTTTTGTCCTTGATGACGCAGATCTTGCGGAAGTGCGCCGTATTGACCAGGTATTTCGCCAAGGCGGTGCCTTGGACGTCGTCGGCGGCCAGCCCACGGAAGAATGAGTGCCAGCCGTTGGTGGACAGTGCGGGGCCGGTGGCCGACGGAGTCAGGAACGGGAGCCCAGCGTCACTGAAAACCTTTCCTGTAGAAGCGATTTCCGACGAGAACACCGGACCCACCAGCGCGACGATCGACGGGTCGTGCACGATCTGCGCGGCCACACCCGCCGCCTGCGCGTCGCTCGGAATATCGAATTCCCGCAGTGCGACAGAACATCCCGGATTGGCCTTCGTGAACTGATCGATAGCCAATTTCACCCCGCCGCCTGCGGTATGCGCGGCACCTGCTGTCGTGGCAATGGTTACGGGCGCACACGTCGCCTTACCATCACCATCGGGAGTAAGCGCGGCACCGGGTTTCGCAACCTCTCTGCCCTGGGCGTCAAGCTGCGTCACCGGCTCGAAGGCGCGCGACGCACCGGCGGTCCCCGGCGCCGCTGCCCCCACCCAATCAATTGGCCGCGATGCGCCCGGCCCGGATGATGCGGTGCGCGACACCGCGGTATGCGACGAGGACCACGAATTCGCCCAAACGATCCCCGACACGATCGCCGCCACCACGACCACCACCCCCGCCACACCAGCATTACGTGCGGTTCGCCCAGCAGGACGCGCCGCTATCAGCGCTGCGGTCGTGGCATGATTGGATATCGTTGGGGCACTCGGGGATTGGCGCTCCAACTTGGCTTCTGGACCGAGCGCGCCGGTGGAGAGCGCTTGGCGTGCCGCGGTGGCGAACTCCGCGCAGGAGTTGAAGCGGCCTTCGGGGCGTTTGGCCAGTGCCTTTGTCAGTACGGCGTCGATGGCGGGCGGCAGGTTCGGGCGCCGGCTGGTGAGCGGGGGCGGCGGTTGCTGGAGGTGCGCGGCGATCATGGCCGCCGGGTTGTCGGCGGCGAAGGGCGCGGTGCCGGACAGAAGCCAGAAGAGGGTGCAGGCCAGGGCATATTGGTCGGTGCGGTGATCGACGGTGCCGGCCGATAGTTGTTCGGGGGCGGCGTAGGCCAAGGTCGCCGCGAACATTCCGGTTCGGGTGAGCTGGTGTGCGTCGTCACGGAGCCGGGCTATGCCGAAGTCGGTCAACAGGACTCGCTCGTCCTGACCGGCCGTCGGGCGGGACAGCAAGATGTTGGCCGGTTTCACGTCGCGGTGCAGGACGCCCACGGCGTGCGCGTAGTCGAGTGCCTTCGCGGTCTCGGTGATGATCTCCACCGCGCGTGCCGGTTCCAGCGAGTCGGGTTCGAGTGCTCCGGCGTCGATGCCGTCGACGTACTGCATCGAGATCCACCGGGTGCCGTCGTCGACGCCTCGGTCGTATACCGCGACGATATTCGGGTGGTCCAGCCGCGCGACCAATTCGGCTTCGCGCTCGAATCGTGCCAACATTTCGTCGTTGGCATGCAGGCCAGGACTGAGCAGCTTCAACGCGATCCGGCGCGGTAGCCGCGGGTGCCGCGCGAGATACACCGAGCCCATGCCGCCGCGACCCAGCTGGCGCTCGATCACATACCCGGCGAAAACCTCACCAGCGCGCAGCATCCCGTCCTCTCAGACGTCCAGTAACCCGGCCATCGTAGCCTGCGTTTTTACGCGGGCGAGCTGACCCGAACGCGCTAGCCGGACCCGCTGGAGCCGGTCGGGGCCTGCTAGTCGACTGGCACGATAACTTCCTGCTCAGGTGCCATTACTTGCCCGGGCGAGGTCGCCGACGCGCCGCAGTATCCACCGAGGCGGTAGCGGCCAGTGGGCACACTCGTTTGAGTCTTGCACGCTTCGGGTCGGCGTGACCGGCCGGAATTCCGTTGACCTGGGCCCGGCAGTTCCAGGAGGCTCGGTGTTGTGCACAGGAATACGGAGCCGGTCCGTCTCGAGCCGCTGACCGAGGACAATCTCGCGATGCTGCTCGAAGTGGCGGTCGGCGACGCGGATCCGCTGGAGGTGATGCCGCCGGTCGCGGGTGCGCCAGGCTGGAATGCGCGGCGTGAGCAGGCGTTTCTCGAGTTCCACCGTGGGCGCGCGCTGCTGGCGGAGGCGCCGGTCGAATACACCTATCTGATCGCGGTGGGTGGCCGGGTCGTCGGCGCCGCGCGGTTGCAGCCCGGCGCGGAGGGGCTCGAGGCCGGAGTGTGGATCGGCCGCTCGGAGCGTGGGCGGGGTGTGGGCCGGGCCGTTGCCGAGCAGCTGCGGACGGCTGCCGCGGAGCTCGGTGCACGCCGAATCGTTGCCGTCACCACGGTCGGCAATTCGGCGGCACGCACGCTGCTCGGGGCGGCCACTTCGACGGTCAGCGGCGACACGGTGACGGCGACACTGGCGCTCGATTAGTGCCGCGTACTGGCGGTACTCACTGGTGTGGCGCGAACCTGTTCAACTGTGGCGCAATCACTTCAGGGCCTGCGCGACCTCTGCCAATGCGGCGCGCAACAAGGCTGAGTAGGCGTCGAGGTCGGGAACTGTCGCGGTATCGGCGTGCAGTGAGATCGTGACGGTTTCGCCGAGTCCGTGCACCCCGTGGGTCAACCGCATGACCGAACCGATCGCCGGGAAGCCGCCGGTGAAGTGCACCCGGCCGCCGCCGAAGCTGAGGTCCGCCGGGCCGCGGTGCACGCTGGAAACGACGGTGTGGCCTGTGATGGCGTCGGGGACCGTGGTCAGCGGGTAGCGGGCGATATCGCGCCGGAGCAGCGGGGCGGGCACGACGGCGGTGACGCGATCTTGCGCCGTCAACAGCGGATGCCGGGCGCGCACCCGCCGATCCGCCATGGCGGCCGCGATCTTGTCGGCACGAAGGCGCAGATCGGGTTCGTCGACGCAGAGATCGACGCTGAGACTGCGGTAGTTGTTGCGCGCGTTGGCCATCGCGGTATCGGATAGCGCCATGGGCACCTGCGCACCGAGCCGCCGCACCGCCGCACCCCGCCCGTCGAGGTAGCGCGCGAGCGCGAGCGACACCGCGGTGAGCACGACAACGGTCACCGTGCGCCCAGGCGCCCGCAATGCCGCCGTGTCGCACACCATCATTCGCACGGCGTGCGCCGAATTCGCTTCCGTTGCAGCCTGGTTGACCAGGCTCGGCGGAAAGTCCGGCCCGGGCGACGGCAACTTCCCCGACGTGGTGAGCTCGGCGAGCTCCTGCTGCGCTCGAAAGGCCTGATAACCCCGGAAGACCGTGCGGGCCAGCTGAATCGGCATGCGCGGCAACGCCAAAACCGCGGCTATCGGCGCGGACGTCGCCGACCTGATCGGCACGCGAAGCAAGCCAGGAACCGAATCCTGCAGGCTGGCGGTCGGTCCGAATCCGCCAAGCTCGGCACCGACCGACCGCGCCCACGTCACCACCGTGGCCAGGGTGCTGGCGCGGGCCAGGCGACCGGAGCGCGAAGCACCTCCCACAGAGGTGGCCTCCTCCCCTGGGCCCGCCTCGGCGAACAGCGCCCGCGCGATCTCGGCGGCGCGACGGCCGTCGGCGAGTGCGTGCGATATCTGCAGGACAGCGACGAGCACAGGCTCCCCATGTCCGGGTGAAGGCGCGTCGACGATCCCGCGGAACACGTGCAACCGCCATGGCCGCGCCGCCGCGGCGACTCCGGTGTCGAGCACCTCGCCGAGGGCAGCTTGCAGGTGCGCCCAATTCGGCTCCGGCAGTGGATGCTCGATGAACTGGTCGGGGGTGAAGTCGCACGGCACCCAGGACGGGTAGTCGAGATCGCCCGGCACGGCGCGCGCCCGGACTCGCAGGTCGGCGATGCCCGCGCTGCGTTCGGCGACGAAGGCGCGCAGGTCCGCGGCCGGGAGTCCGGCATCGGCGAAGCAGTACAGCAAGAACAGATCGTTGCGGGTACGGGCCGACAGCCAGTACATCGTCGCGTCCTGCGCTGCCATCGCACTCACCGCCCGACAGTATCGAACCGGTCGGCCCACCCTCCGCTCGAACGCCGGGCGCCTGCACTCGTCATTCTCGGGGCAGCACCGGCGGCGGCTGAATGATCTTGTTCCACAAGTGGATCGCGCTAAACCTATCGATTACCCGATGACCTCCTGCTACCGTCTGTAGTAGAACGCACACCACTCTCAGGGGCGGGGGTCGACCATGGCAACACAACTCGGTCGCAAGGTCAGCGCGCAGGCGAATTCCGCCGACGAGCGATATCAGGCCGCGAACTTTCTCAAGCGGTCGATCAACAAGGTCTTTCCGACGCACTGGTCATTCCTGCTCGGCGAGATCGCGCTGTACAGCTTCATCATCCTGCTGCTCTCTGGCGTGTATCTGAGCTTGTACTTCGACCCATCCATGACCGAGGTGGTCTACAACGGCGCCTACCAGCCGTTACGCGGCGTCACCATGTCGCGGGCCTACGAGACCGCGCTGAACATCTCGTTCGAGGTGCGCGGTGGGTTGTTCGTGCGGCAGGTGCACCACTGGGCCGCATTGCTTTTCGCGGCGTCGATCATCGTGCACCTGTTCCGGGTGTTCTTCACCGGCGCGTTCCGCAAGCCGCGCGAGGCGAACTGGGTGATCGGCGCGCTGCTGCTGATCCTGGCGATGTTCGAGGGCTACTTCGGTTACTCGCTGCCCGACGATCTGCTCTCGGGCACCGGCCTGCGTGCCGCGTTCTCGTCCATCACGCTCGGCATTCCGATCGTCGGCACCTGGATGCACTGGCTGATGTTCGGCGGAGACTATCCGGGCACCATCATCATTCCGCGCCTGTTCATCGCGCACGTGCTGCTGTTCCCCGGCATCATGCTCGCGCTGATCGCGGCGCACGTGGCGCTGGTCTGGTACCAGAAGCACACCCAGTACCCGGGTCCTGGCCGCACCGAGAACAACGTGGTCGGCGCGCGCATCGTGCCGGTGTTCTCGCTGGATCAGGGCTCGTTCTTCGCGTTCACCCTCGGCATCGTCGCCATCATGGGCGGCCTGCTGCAGATCAACCCGATCTGGAATATGGGTCCGTACAACCCTTCTCAGATCTCCGCGGGTTCACAGCCGGACTTCTACATGATGTGGACCGACGGCATGATGCGCCTTATCCCGCCATGGGAGCTGTATCTGGGCCGCTATACGGTGCCCGCCCCGGTGTGGGGCGCGCTGATCATGGGCTTGGTGTTCACGGTGCTGATCATGTACCCGTGGATCGAGAAACGGCTGACCGGCGACTCGGCCGTGAATCACAACCTGCTGCAACGCCCGCGCGACGTGCCAGTGCGCACCGCGATCGGTGCGATGTCGATCGCGTTCTACGTCGTGCTCACGCTGTCCTGCGTGAACGACATCGTCGCCTACAAGTTCAACGTCTCGCTGAACGCGACCACCTGGACCGGGCGCATCGGCATTCTGCTGCTCCCGCCGCTGGCCTACTTCGTTGCGTACCGGATCTGCCTCGGCCTGCAGCGCGGTGACCGTGCGGTGCTCGAGCACGGCGTCGAGACCGGCGTGGTCCGGCGGCTGCCCAACGGCGAGTACATCGAGCTCCATCAGCCGCTCGGCCCGGTGGACGAGCACGGCCATCCGATCCCGCTGGAGTACCAGGGCGCACCGGTGCCGAAGAAGATGAGCAAGCTCGGCCTGGCGGGCAAGCCGGGGACCGGCAGCTTCTTCCGGGCCGATCCGTGGGAGGAGTCCGAGCGCAATCACGAGGCCGACCACAACGAAGAGCGGCGGCAGCTCGCGGTGCTGCGGAATTATCAGGAACGCGATAGCCGGAACGGGAACGGCGCGGACGGTAACGGCTCTGGCCGTTAGCCGACGGTCATTAGCTGACGTGCGCGCGTTATCCCGACATGCAAGTATTCGGACGCCGGAAACCCGATGCCCGAATATTGCGTGGCCCCGAGTCCGTGCCGACTCGGGGCCCGTAGTGCCTGTTCGGACGACCTGTTGTTATCAGGCGCGGCCGAACTCCCCCTGCGCCACTCCGGTTAGGAATGTGTCCCACTGACCCGGGGCAAACGCCAGCACCGGGCCATACCCGTTGTCCTTGGTGTCACGGACCGCGATTTTGCCGTCGACTAGAAAGGCGACTTCCACACAGTTTCCGTCGGGACCGCTGTATGTGCTCTTGCGCCACACAGCATTCGTCAAATCAACCTCCACGGCACTAGCTCCTTTGCTGCGTCGAGAACGAGATTTCTTCTGACATCGTTCTAACTAGCACCGGCACTCGGCCAAGCAACGCCGAATCCCCTGCGCCTGCTGGAAGCGCGCAACTCAACGGTGCGTCGTTATCGCACTGTACGTCGGGGTGAATACACCCCACGAGGTTGCCCCCGCGCGATAAACACTAGCAGGCCTATCGAAAGTTTGCCCGTCTCTTGCTTATTCAATCATCGCAACTGCCACGTTTGCGAAGATAGAATGTTGCGGAAACATTGCCAGCAGCTATCGACCATTCCTCTGATCGGACTGCGGCAAACTTTCCGGCCGACGTAATTGCTCCGTGATCCGTCATTGTTTCCTTATGTGGACACTGGCTCATCGACGCCACGGCCGGTGGCGGGCATGATGGAAGTCATGGTTGACCGCGATCGCGACGACGCAGGTCGCGCCCTTAACTCTCGTCCGCGTGACCGATTGGGCCGTCCGCTGCCGTTCGGCAGTGTCGGAGTTGCCCGAATTCCCGATGATCTGAACCTGCCGCCACAGCAAACCCTCGCCTTCGCTCAGCAACTGCTGGACGACGGATTGGCATTCAACGCGCACGAGGTATTAGAGGCGGCGTGGAAGAACGGACCGTTCGCCGAACGGATGCTGTGGCAGGCACTAGCGCAACTCGCTGTCGGTGTCACACACATCCAGCGCGGTAATCCCAAGGGCGCGCGCACGCTGCTCACCCGCGCGATCACCCGACTGACCGAGTACCAGCCGGAAGACGGCGCGCAGCCGCCCTACGGCATCGACCGCGCCGGCCTGATCGCACACTCGCAGGCACTGCTCGACGCCTTGGCCGCGCAGGCGCCGATCTCGCCGACGGAGCTGACGCCGCGGCTGCGCGGCTGATATCTACGATGGGCATCGTGTCGACGTCATTCCGCCCGTGCCGGGCCCGTGCCTGAGCCGGGTGCGGGCCGGTACGCGCCGAGTCCGTCCGGGGATCTGCACCTGGGGAATCTGCGCACGGCACTGCTCGCCTGGGCATTCGCCCGCTCGACCGGTCGGCGCTTCCTGATGCGGGTCGAGGATCTGGATCGGGTGCGGCCGGGCGCCGAGCAACGGCAGCTGGACGATCTGGCCGCGATCGGACTCGACTGGGATGGACCGGTGGTCCGGCAGTCCGAACGTCTTCCGCATTACCAGGACGCCATCGATCGACTCACCGCCGCCGGCCGCACCTACGAATGCTTCTGCACGCGAAAGGAAATCCAGCAGGCGGCGACCGCGCCACACGGTCCGCTCGGCGCCTATCCCGGCACCTGTCGCACGCTGACCGACCAGGCGCGCATGAGGTTTCGCGAACAAGGGCGTCCGGCCGCGCTGCGCTTGCGGGCCGCCGCAACCGAATTCGAGATCGTCGACGACCTGCACGGGCGCTACCGGGCACCGGTAGACGACGTGGTGCTGCGGCGCGGCGACGGCATCCCGGCCTATAACCTCGCGGTCGTGGTCGACGACGCGGCACAGGGCATCGATCAGGTGGTGCGCGGCGACGACCTGCTACCGTCCACCCCGCGCCAGGCCTATCTCGCGACGCTGCTCGGTCTTCCGGTGCCGCACTACGCGCACGTTCCGCTGGTACTCAATGCCGAAGGACAACGTCTGGCCAAGCGCGACGGCGCGGTGACGCTGACCGATCAACGCGCGCTCGGCAACACGCCCGACCAGGTAGTCGCCGCGCTCGCCGACTCGCTCGGCTACCCGGTGACCTCGGCGGCGGCACTGCTCGACAGCTTCGACCCGGCACATCTGCCGCGCGAACCGTGGATACTCGACGGGAATGGGTTGTTGCAACGCAGTCGATGTCCGTAACGTACGCATTCGTCCAACTACTGATCACTCGACGAGGACAAACTATGACAAGCGGTGGGTACGACCCCAACCAATATCCGCAGGGCGGGCAGCCGTATGGGCAGCCGTACCCGCAAGGCGGCCAGCAGCAACCGCAAGGCGGTCAGCAGTTCCCGCAGGGCGGCCAACAGTTCCCCCAGGGCGGGCAGTACGGTCAGCAGCCGCCGCCGCAGTACGGGCAGCAGCCGCCGCAATACGGCCAGCAGCCGCAGTACGGTCAGGCGCCGCAGTACGGGCAGCAGGATCAGTACGGCCAGTACCCGCAGCAGCCGGGCGGCTTCAATCAGTACGGTGGGCAGCCGGGTGACCTCGGCACCCGCATCGGTGCGCGCGTCATCGACGCGATCATCCTGGCGATCCCCTACGCCATCCTCTACGTGGTGTTCAGCGGCTCGACCGGGGCCACCGTCGGCCTCTCCGTGGTCTGGACGGTGGTAGAACTCGCCTACTTCGTCGGCATGGAGACCACCCAGGGCACCACGCTCGGCAAGAAGATCCTCGGGCTGAAGGTGCTCGCGCCCGGCGGCGCGGCCAAGATCGAACCGGTCACCTCGCTCAAGCGCAACCTGTTCCTCGCGGCGAACATCATTCCGTGCGTCGGTGGCCTGGTCTCGCTGGTTCTCGCGATCTACATCATGGTCACCATCTCGCAGGACCCGAACAAGCAAGGCTGGCACGACAAGTTCGCCGGTGGTACCCAGGTCGTCAAGTCCTGACCCCGATCGGCTGAAGACACGCGCAGGGGCGCACCCGTTCTCGGGTGCGCCCCTGACGTTTTCGTGAAGTCGCGGTTAGGTGGTTCCCGCGATGAGTACGACGACGAACCACAGGATCGCGAGCACGATGGCGCCGACCCCGATCCAGATGCCGGCCAGCGCCATGCCCTTGCCCTCTTGGCCGCTCTGCTTGACCTGGTTCAACGCGATGACGCCGAGGATAATGCCCACGATCGAGCCGAGGCCGCAGGTGACGAATCCGGCCAGGGAGGAGATCAGGGCGCCGATCGCCATGCCGTTGGTGCCCTGCTGTTGCGGCATCCCATACGGCTGGTAGGCGGGCTGGTAGCCGTAGTTCGGCTGACCATACGGTTGCTGCGGCTGGCCGTACGCCTGCTGCGGCTGTTGCTGACCATATGCCTGCTGCGGCGGCTGGTAGCCCGGGTACTGCTGTTGCGGAGGCGGTGTCACGGGCTGGGCGGGCTGCTGTGGGTATTGCGGCGCCGACGGGTACCCCGATGGCTGTTCAGCGTTCGGGTATTGCGGAACTGAGCTCTGCGCACCGGATTCCGGCGATACGCCCTGGCCGCCGTACTGTTTCCACCATTCGTCGGAATCGCCGGGATTCGTCATTGCTACAGGGTATTCCACAACCTGGTTGGATGATGCGGGTGAGTGAGCCGAATAAAATCGAAGTACCCGAATCTGGACACCCCGCGCCGGACCATGCGGCATTCGCCCAGGTGGCGCGGGGGTACTACACACCGATCGTGGCGTTGTTCACGGCGACGCTGATCATCTCCAACATCTGCGCGACCAAGGGCGTGCAGTTCTTCACCGATCACTCGGTGAAGATAGGGCCGTTCGAGGTGCTACCGATCAGCACCGACGGCGCCTGGTTCCTTTTCCCCCTCGCCTACATCCTCGGCGATGTGCTGAGCGAGATCTACGGCTTCAAGTCCGCCCGCCGGGCCATCTACTTCGGGTTCGCCACCCTGCTGTTGACGGTGGTGTGCTTCAAGATCGCGATCGAGTTGCCCGCAGCGACGTTCTACGAGAACCAGGACGCGTTCCGCACCGTCATCGGCACCACGCCGCAGCTGGTCGCGGCCGGCCTGGCCGGTTACTTCGTCGGTGAGATGCTGAACTCCGCGACGCTGGTGCTGATCAAGGAACGGACCAAGGAAAAGCACCTGTGGGCGCGGCTGATCGGCTCGACCGTGGTCGGCGAGTTCGGTGACACGCTGATCTTCTGCTCGATCGCGGCCACCGCCATCGGCATCGACTCGTGGAGTCAGTTCGTGAACTACGTGATCGTCGGCTTCCTGTGGAAGACGCTCGCGGAGGTCATCGTGCTGCCGATCACCTATCGGGTGATCGCCTGGCTCAAGAAGAACGAGCCGACCTACGCACCGAGCAAGGAACCCGCACTACTCAGCTGAAAGACGTGGGCGGCCACCGAACTTCACGCCGTGGAGTTCGGGGCCACCGGTCTACGGGGTCGGCACGCGGCCCTTCCAACGTCCGAGCGTCTCGGCCTTGTGCTCGTCGAAGTAGCCGCCCTCGATGCTCGCGCGGATGCGGTCGACCAGCCGAATGGTGTAGCGCTCGTTGTGAATTGTGCACAGGGTCGCCGCGAGGATCTCCTTGGCCTTGAACAGATGGTGCAAGTAGGCCCGGGTGTAATTGGCGCAGGTGTAGCAGTCGCAGGTGTCGTCGATCGGGGTGAAGTCGCGCCGGAAACGGCTGGTGTTGATGTTGAATCGGCCCTCGGCGACGTAGATGGCGGCATTGCGGGCGACCCGGGACGGGTTCACGCAGTCGAAGGTGTCCGCGCCGTTCTCCACCGCCGTGAAGATGTCCTCCGGCTCGCTGATGCCGAGCATGTGCCTTGGCTTGTCCTCGGGCAGTTCGTCACAGCACCAGCCGACGATGGTGCCGAGGTTGCTCTTTTCCAGCGCGCCGCCGATGCCGTAACCATCGAAACCCGTTCCCTCGCTACCGCGCAACGATGCCAGGCCGCGACAGGCCTGACGGCGCAGGTCTTCGTACTGCGCGCCCTGGATGACACCGAAAAGCGCCTGGTAGGGACGGTGTGCGCGGGCCGAGGTCAGGCGCTCGTGCTCATCGAGGCAGCGTTGCGCCCACGCGTGCGTGCGCTGCAGTGACTTCTCTTGGTAGCCGCGGGTATTGAGCAGGGTGGTGAGCTCGTCGAAGGCGAACATGATGTCGGCGCCGAGCTGATGCTGGATGCCCATGGACACCTCGGGGGTGAACCGGTGCTTCGAGCCGTCCAGGTGCGAGCGGAAGGTGACGCCGTCGTCGTCGACGGTGGCCAGGCGCTCCTTGCCCTTCGCGATCACGTCGTCGCTGCGTACGTCCACCGCCTCCATGGCGAGCACCTTCTTGAAGCCGACGCCGAGCGACATCACCTGGAAACCGCCGCTGTCGGTGAAGGTCGGCCCCGGCCAGTTCATGAACTTGCCGAGCCCACCCGCCTCGTCCACGATGTCGGAACCCGGCTGCAGGTAGAGGTGATAGGCGTTGGCCAGCAACGCCTGCGCGCCGATCTCCCGCATCGTCTCCGGCAGCACCGCCTTCACCGTCGCCTTGGTGCCCACCGGAATGAACGCGGGCGTGGCGATCGAGCCGTGCGGAGTGTTGATCACACCCGAGCGCCCATGCCGCCCATCGAGGCGGTTACCGACGGTGAACGAGAAGGAACCAAGGTCTGACACCCCGACATCCTCCCAGGTCCCCCACCCACCCCTCACCGAGGCAAGCCAAACCGTCCGCCACCAGCAAGATAAGGGCCGCTCCGCCGAGGTGAACGGCGAAGCGGCCCTTGGTCGGGCGCTAGACGTCGGCCGAGGCGGCCGCGAACTGTGCGTTGTACAGGCGGTAGTAGGCGCCGCGTTCCTCGAGCAGGCGTTCGTGGGTGCCGTGCTCGACGATGCGGCCCTGCTCCATCACGACGATCAGGTCGGCGTCGCGGATGGTGGACAGGCGGTGCGCGATGACGAAGCTGGTGCGGTCGCGGCGCAGGGCCGCGGTCGCGTGCTGCACGAGCAGTTCGGTGCGGGTGTCCACCGAGCTGGTCGCCTCGTCCAGGATCAGGATGGACGGCTTCGCCAGGAACGCCCTGGCGATGGTGATCAGCTGCTTCTCACCGGCGCTGACGCCGGAGCCCTCCTCATCGATGACGGTGTCGTAGCCGTCGGGCAGCGCGTGCACGAAACGGTCAACGTACGCGGCCCGCGCGGCCTCGAGGATGTCTTCCTCGCTCGCGTTCGGATTGCCGTAGGCGATGTTCTCCCGGATGGTGCCCTTGAACAACCAGGTGTCCTGCAGCACCATGCCGATGCGGGAGCGCAGGTGGTCGCGGGTGATCCGGGTGATGTCGACACCGTCGATGGTGATGGCGCCGGAGTCGAGCTCGTAGAACCGCATCAGCAGATTCACCAGCGTGGTCTTGCCCGCACCGGTGGGACCGACGATGGCGACCACGTGGCCCGGCTCGGCGATCAGCGACAGCCGCTCGATCACCGGCTTCTCCTCCTCGTAGCGGAAGGAGATGCCCTCGAACTCGACCTCGCCTCGGTCGACCGGGCGGGTATCGGCCGCGATCGGGTCCGGGCTCTGCTCCTCGGCGTCGAGGATCTCGAAGATCCGCTCGGCCGAGGCGACGCCGGACTGCAGCAGGTTGGCCATCGCGCCGATCTGGGTGAGCGGCTGGCTGAACTGACGCGAGTACTGGATGAACGCCTGCACCTCGCCGAGCGAGAGCTGACCCGTCGCCACCCGCAGGCCGCCGACCAGCGCCACCAGCACGAAGTTCACGTTCCCGAGGAACATGATGGCAGGCATGATCAGCCCGGAGATGAACTGCGCCTTGAAGCTCGACTGGTAGAGCTCCTCGTTGCGCTTATCGAACTCTGCGCCGACCTCGCGGTTGCGGCCGAACGCGGTGACGATCTCGTGCCCGGTGTAGGCCTCCTCGACCTGCGCGTTCACCAGACCGGTGTTTTTCCACTGGTCCACGAAGTGCGGCTTGGAGCGTTTCGCGATCAGCGCGGTGACGGTGATCGCGGCGGGCACGGTGAGCAGGGCGATCAGCGCCAGCAGCGGCGAGATCCAGAACATCATCACCAGGATGCCGATCACCGTGAACACCGAGACGATCAGCTGACTCATCGTCTGCTGCAGGCTCTGCGACACGTTGTCGACGTCGTTGGTGACCCGGCTCAGCACGTCGCCGCGCGGCTGGGAATCGAAGTAGCGCAACGGAAGTCGATGGATCTTGTCCTCGATATCGCTGCGCAGTCGCTTGACCGTGCGGTTGATCACCATGTTGAGCAGGAAGGCCTGCAGCCAGCCGAATACCGACGCGCCGATGTAGAGCGCGAGCACCAGCAAGAGCACATGGCCGACGGCGGTGAAGTCGATGCCCACGCCGGGAGTGACGTGCATGGCGCTGAGCATGTCGGCAAAGGTGCTGTCGCCCTTGGACCGCAGGTATTCGACCGCCTGATCCTTGGTGGTCCCCGGCGGGAATTTCAGCTGCTTGCCGACCACGCCGTCGAAGACGAGGTTGGTCGCCTTGCCGAGCATGTACGGGCCGAGCGTGTTCAGCACCACCGAGGTGATGGCGAGCAGCACGACGAGCCAGACGAACTTCTTCTCCGGGGCGAGCCTGCGCAGCAGCCGCTTCAGCGACGGGCCGAACGACTTCGCCTTGGCATCCGGCGCACCGGGGGCCGGCATTCCTGGCCTCATCGCACCTCTTCCGCGCTCAGCTGGGATGACACGATTTCCTGGTATTCCTTGCAGTCGCGCAGCAATTGCTCGTGCGTGCCGATTCCGGCCATCTCGCCGTCCTCGAGCACCACGATCTGGTCGGCGTCGCGGATCGTGGTAATCCGTTGCGCCACAATGATTACCGAGGCGTCCCTGGTGACGGGCCGCAGCGCGTCGCGCAGCCTGGCGTCGGTCGCCTGGTCGAGCGCGGAGAACGAGTCGTCGAACAGATAGACCCTCGGCTGCTTGACCAGCGCACGGGCGATGGCGAGCCGCTGGCGCTGGCCACCCGATACGGTGGTGCCGCCCTGGGCGACCGGAGTTTCCAAGCCCTGCGCCATCTCCCGGACGAAGTCGTCCGCCTGCGCGATCTCCAGTGCGCGCCACAGTTCCTCGTCGGTGGCGTCGGGATTGCCGTAGCGCAGATTGCTGGCGACCGTCCCGGAGAACAGGTACGCCTTCTGCGGGATGAGCCCGATCTGTTCGCGCAGCAGCTCGAGGTCGATGTGCCGGACATCGGTGCCGCCGAGGTAGACGGCACCGTCGGTGACATCCATCAGCCGCGGAATGAGGTTGAGCAGTGTGGTCTTGCCCGAACCGGTGGAACCGACGATCGCGGTGGTCGTGCCCGGCTGCACTTGGAACCGAACGGCTTTCAGCACCGGCTTCTCCGCACCGGGGTAGGCGAACTCGGCGAACTGGAAGTCGACATCGGCCGGGTCGCCCTTGAACGGCTGCGGCAGCGGCGGCGGCACGACCGAGGACTCGGTCTCCAGCACCTCGCCGATCCGGTCGGCCGAGACCGCGGCGCGCGGCGCCATCATGGCCAGGAACGAGGCCATCATCACGGCCATCAGAATCTGCATGATGTAGGACAGCATCGCTGTGAGCGAGCCGATCTGCATGGTGCCTGCGTCGACCGCGTGCCCGCCGAACCAGATCACCGCCACCGCGGTGATATTGCTGATCAGCATGACCAGCGGGAACATCAGCGCCATCAGCCTGCCGACCCGCAACGCGGTGTCGGTCAGCTCTGTGTTGGCGACGCCGAAGCGCCAGGTTTCCTGGCGTTCCCGGACGAACGCGCGGACCACGCGGATGCCGGTGATCTGCTCGCGCAGTACCCGGTTCACCTCGTCGATCCTGGTCTGCATGTCGCGGAAGCCGGGCACCATCCGGCTGATGATCCACCCCATCGACAGCCCGAGCACCGGCACCGCGATGAGCAGCAGCCAGGACAGGCCGAGATCCTCGCGCAGCGCCATGATGATGCCGCCGATGCACATGATCGGCGCCATCACCAGAATGGTCGCGGACATCGCGATGAGCAGCTGAACCTGCTGAATGTCATTGGTATTGCGGGTGATCAGCGACGGCGCGCCGAACATGCCGACCTCGCGCGCGGAGAACGTGCCGACCCGGTGCAGCAGTGCGCCACGCATATCGCGACCAGCGCTCATCGCCGCCTGCGCGCCGAGATACACCGAGCTGCCCGAGGCGAGGATCTGCACGCCGGTGACCGCGAGCATGCGCAGACCGGTGCTCCAGATATATCCGATATTGCCCTTGGTGACGCCGTTGTCGATGAGATCGGCGTTGAGACTCGGCAGATACAGCATCGCGATCACCGAGATCAACTGCAGCACAACGACCCCCGCCAGCTGGGCGCGGTAGGGGTACAGATAGGTGCGCAGAAGTCGAATCAGCATGATGATTCGCAGAATACCGGCGAACAGTGACGTGCGTCGCAAACATTTCTGACCTGCATAAATGCCCTCCGTCGAGGCGCTTACCCGCGCCTGGCGTCCAATTCGGTGGCCCTGGCATCTGATTCAGCGGGTGATATGTCTGATTCAGCGGGCCTAATTCAGCGGGCGCGCTCTACGCGCCCATGCGCCCGGATCATTCGTGAGCGCGTCGACGAACTCGGGTAGCCGATTGTTGGCGACGTCGTCGATCGAAACATTCTCCAGTACCGCACGAATATTCACGCGCAAGGCGATCCAGACACGCTGCAGCGATTCGGCCGCGCCCGGATAGGTGACGTCCTCCGGGCGTTCGCCGCGCACCGAGGCGAGCGGACCCTCGATCGCCCTGATCACGTCGGCGACGGAGATCTCGGTGGCCGGGCGGGCCAGCCAGTAGCCGCCGTCGGGACCGCGCCTGCTGATCACCAGACCGGCCCTGCGCAGGTCGCCGAGCACCGTCTCCAGCACCTTCGGCGGGATTCGCTGGGCCGTTGCGATCGCCTCGGCCTTCACCACCGGCGCGGCCTGCACGACGGGACCGGGCGTGGCCTGGTTCAGCTGCGGCGCGCGGGCGATCTCGAGCAACGTCCGCACCGCGTAGTCGACCTTCGCGGTGATATGCACAGCGTCTCCTGGCGTTTGGTCCGTCGAGTAGCTGCAATCTACGCGCTGCCGCGCGGGTTGAGCACGCAGGTCGCCGCATCCAGCAGGGTGGTTTCCACCAGCGCGTCGTCGGCGCCCGGCGCGAACTCTCGGGACATCAGCGCGACGCCGAGCATCGCGAGCGCCGCGCTGGCGCGAAGCTTGGCTTCATCGGTGGCGTCCGGCCCGGCCAGCCACTCGCGCAGGGTCTGGTCGTCGTCGACGAGGTCGGGGTGCCGGTCGGCCATCGCGTTGACGATCGTCACGGTGTCGCGCAGCACCAGCGCCCCGGCGGCGCGGTGATGGACCAGGCCGCGCAGGTAGGTGCGCAGCACATCCCGAATGCCGTCCGCGTCGTGCGTCGCCCGGTCGAGATCGCCAACCACCGAGCGCATGTGAGCGATAATCGGATCAATAATCGCGTGCAGCAGATCGAGCTTCGAGGCGTAGTGATAGTAGAGCGATGCCTTTGTGATTCCTACCGCATCCGCGACCTCACGCAGGCTGGTCTGCTCGAATCCTTTGTCGCCGAATAGCTTCACCGCGGCGTCGCGGATCGCGGATTTCGTGCCTCGACCAGCGGCAACGCGGCCGGGGGTGGAACGCGCGGTCATCGGATGATCCTCTCACCATTCGTGCGCCGAGCTAACGGACTCAGCGAAATAGAGGTTGCACCTCCGCTTAGGCCTCGAATAGTCTACCTACCGCACGGTAGGCAGAAAGCGTCACGTGGAGGCGGGGACAAGCAGGGCACCCCGCGAGTGCTGTCACCGGCCCGAATCAGCACCCCCCAGCATCGCTAGGAGAACCTTCGTGTCCGTTTATCTGTATAGATGGGGAAAGTTCGCTTTCCGAAGAAAATGGATAGTGCTCCCCGTCTGGCTTGTCCTCTTAGTGATCCTGGTCGGCCTGGGCGGGCAGCTCAAGAAGCCGATGACCAACGACTTCAGCATGCCGGACCTGCCGTCCGCGCGTGCCAACGACATTCTCGACAAGCACTTTCCCGGCGCGTCCGCCGCGTTCAAGTTCGACGCCGTCACCGGCACCTACGTGATCGCCGCACCGGCGGGTCAGAAGCTCACCGACCCGGCGAACCGCACCGCCGTCGACGCGTTCATCGCCAAGCTCGGTGAACTCGGCATCGTCGACCACAGCAAGCCGATCATGAACCCGATCGCCGCCGCCGAGAAGATGGGCTGCCTGGCCGACCCGGATCCCGGCAAGTGCAGTGGCGCACCGCTGAACGTGCTCAGCAAGACCGTGCCCGACTCGGTGGCCGTGCTGAACGTGCCGTTCACCATCAAGAAGTTCACCGACGTCACCGACAAGGAACGCGACGCCGCCTACGCGGTAGCGGCCGACGCGCGCAATGCCGGACTCACCGTCGAGATGAGCGGCTCGATCGCGATGAAGCAGCAGGCGCCGAGCGGTAAGTCCGAGATGATCGGCATGGGCGTCGCGCTGATCGTGATGGTGGTGGCGTTCGGCGCGATCGTCGCCGCCTTCGTGCCGATCCTCACCGCGATCATCGGCCTCGGCGCGGCCACCTCGCTGATCTTCCTCGGTACCTCGGTGATCGAGGTGCCGAGCTTCACCACCTTCCTCGCCTCGATGATCGGGATCGCGTTGTCCATCGACTACGCGTTGTTCATCGTCTCGCGATACAAACATGAACTGGCGGTACAGGATTCGCCGGAGGAAGCGGCAGGCACCGCGCTCGGCACGGCCGGCTCCGCGGTGGTGTTCGCCGGCCTGACGGTGATCATCGCGCTCGGCGGGCTCAGCATCGTCGGCGTGCAGTTCATGACCTTCATGGGTCTCGGCGGCGCGATCGCCGCGGCGTTCGCGGTGCTCACCGCGATCACGCTGATGCCCGCGCTGATCGGTGCGTTCGGGCGGTTCCTGTTCAAGCCGAAGCTGCCGCTGGTCGCGCAGCACGATCCGGAGGACGACCACTCGGTCACCAACGGCATGCGCTTCGGCCGGTTGATCGGCAAGGCGCCCTGGCTTGCCCTCGGACTGAGCGTGCTGGTGCTCGGCGCGCTGGCCGCGCCCGCGGCCGGACTGAACCTCGGCCTGCCCGGCGACGACAGCCAGCCGAAGACCTCCACCATCCGCAAGGCCTACGAATTGCGCACCGAGGGTTTCGGCGAGGGCAGCAACGGCGTGCTGAACGTGGCGGCGGACCTGTCCAAGGTGCCGGTGGAGAACCGGGACAACGCGGTCAAGGCGTTGCGCGACAAGCTTTCCGGATACCCCGGCATGGACTACGTGACCGAGCCGAAGTGGAGCGAGGACAAGCAGGGCGTGCTGCTCGACGGCGTGCCGAAGTCGGGTCCGAACAACCAGGCCACCAAAGACCTGGTCAAGGACGCCCGCGCCGCCGAAGGCCAACTGCAGGCCGAGTTCGGCATGGAATACGGCATCACCGGAAGCACCGCCATCTATGCCGACGTGGACAACGTGCTGCTCGGCAAGATCGTGCCGTACCTGGCGATCGTCGCCGGTGCCGCGTTCGTGCTGCTGATCCTGGTGTTCCGCTCGATCCTGGTGCCGTTGACCGCGGCGCTCGGCTTCCTGCTGTCCATGGGCGCGACGTTCGGCGCGACGGTGCTGATCTTCCAGCAGGGCAAGTTCGGGCTGATCGAGGATCCGCATCCGCTGATCAGCTTCCTGCCGATCATGTTGATCGGCTTGGTGTTCGGCCTCGCGATGGATTACCAGGTGTTCCTGGTGACCCGGATGCGCGAGGAGTTCGTCAACGGCAAGTCACCGAAGGAAGCGGTTGTCGCCGGTTATCACCACGGTGCCCGCGTGGTGACCTCGGCGGCGATCATCATGATCTCGGTGTTCGGCTCGTTCCTGCTGGAGACCGACGTGACGGCCAAGTCGTTCGGCTTCGCGCTGGCCGCCGGTGTGCTGTTCGACGCGTTCATCGTCCGGATGGTGCTGATCCCGTCGCTGCTCGTGCTGATGGGCAAGTGGGCCTGGTGGATGCCGAAGTGGCTGGACCGGATCGTGCCCGATATCGACGTCGAGGGCGCGAAGCTGCGTGAACTGCGGCAGCGGTCGAAGGTAACGGCGAAGGTTCCGGTCGGCGTGAGCTGATCGCCAATGCGCACTCGGCCCCGCACTCGATTTTCGGGTGCGGGGCCGAGTTGTTTCCGCGCTCGGTTCTTGATCTTGTGACCCGTCCGCAGCAGACTCAGAAGAAGTTCGACCTCTCCAGCTCGGTAGTTCCCCGGCGGGCGCAGTCGGCCCGCGGGCGTTCAGTCGCTCGATCCGGCCCGACTCGATCACCGCGAGGAGAACCCAGTGTCTGTGTACCTATACCGATGGGGCAAGTTCGCCTTCCGCCACAAGTGGATAGTGCTGCCCATCTGGATCGTCGGTTTCCTGGTCCTCGGCGTGCTCGGCACCCAGCTCAAGGAGCCGATGAGCGATGACTTCAGCATGCCGAACCTGCCGTCGGAGCGCGCGACGCAGATCCTCGACCAACACTTCCCCGGCATGTCCGAGGGGTTCAAATTCGACGCGGTCACCGGGACCTACGTGATCGGCGCGCCCGCGGGCCAGCGGCTGACCGACCCGGTCAACCGGCAGGCGATCGACGCGCTGATCGACAAGCTGAACCAGCTCGGCATCGTCGACCACAGCAAGCCGATCCCGAACCCGATCACGGCCACCGAGCAGATGGGCTGTCTCGTTGCCGAGCCGGACGCCTCGAAGTGCAGCGGCGCACCGCTGAACGTGCTCAACAAGACCGAGCGGGACACGGTCGCGTTCTTCAGCGTGCCGTTCGGCATCAAGAACTTCACCGACGTCACCGCCGAGAGCCGCAAGGCCGCCTATGACGTGGCCGACCAGGCGCGCGGCGCGGGTTTGACGGTCGAGCTCAGCGGCACCATAGCGATGGAACAGCAGGCACCGAGCGGTAAGTCCGAGATGATCGGTATGGGCGTCGCGCTGATCGTGATGATCGTTGCGTTCGGCGCCATCGTCGCGGCCTTCGTGCCGATCATCACCGCGGTCGTCGGGCTCAGTGCGGCTACCGCGCTGATCTTCCTCGGCACCTCGTTCCTGTCCATCCCCAGCTTCACCACGTTCCTGGCGTCGATGATCGGGATCGCGTTGTCCATCGACTACGCGTTGTTCATCGTCTCGCGATACAAACATGAACTGGCGGTACAGGATTCGCCGGACGAGGCGGCGGGCACCGCGCTCGGGACGGCGGGCTCGGCGGTGGTGTTCGCGGGTCTCACCGTCATCATCGCGCTGGTCGGGTTGAGCATCGTCGGCGTTCGATTCCTCACCTTCATGGGTCTCGGCGGGGCGATCGCCGCGGCGTTCGCGGTACTCACCGCGATCACGCTGATGCCCGCGCTGCTCGGCGCGTTCGGGCGATTCCTGTTCAAGCCGAAGCTGCCGATCATCGCCCAGCACGACCCCGAGGACGACGACTCGGTCACCAACGGCATGCGCTTCGCCCAGGCCATCGGCAAGGCGCCCGCCGTCGCACTGATCCTCAGCGTCGTGGTGCTCGGGTTGCTCGCCCTGCCCGCGACGAATATGAATCTTGGGCTGCCCGGCGAGGACAGCATGCCGAAGACCTCCACCGTCCGGAAGGCCTACGAGTTGCGCACGGCCGGATTCGGCGAGGGCAGCAACGGCGTCCTCCAGGTAGCGGTCGATCTCGCGAATGTGCCCGCGGACAAACGCACCGCGGCGCTGAATTCGCTGCATGACGAGCTCGCGTCCTCACCGGACATGGACTACGTGACCGAGCCACGCCTGAGTCAGGATGGGCTCGGCGCGCTGATCAACGGTGTGCCGAAGTCGGGCCCGAACGACCAGTCCACCAAGGACCTGGTCCATGACGCCCGCGCCGCCGAAGGACGGCTCGACACGCAGTACGGGATGAAGTACGGCATCACCGGCACCACCGCCATCTATGCCGACATCGACCACGTGCTGCTCGGCAAGATCGTGCCGTACATGGCGATCGTCGCGGGTGCCGCGTTCATCCTGCTGATCCTGGTCTTCCGATCCATCCTGGTGCCGCTCACGGCCGCGCTCGGCTTCCTGCTGTCGATGGCGGCCACCTTCGGTGCGACGGTGCTGATCTTCCAGGAGGGCAAGCTCGGCTTGATCCAGGATCCGCGGGCGATCGTGAGCTTCCTGCCGATCATGTTGGTGGGCTTGGTGTTCGGCCTCGCGATGGACTACCAGGTGTTCCTGGTGACCAGGATGCGCGAGGAATACGTGCACGGTAAGCCGCCGAAGGAGGCGATGATCAGCGGTTATCACCACGGGGCCCGGGTGGTCACCTCCGCGGCGGTGATCATGATCTCGGTGTTCGGCTCGTTCCTGCTGGAAACCGATGTCACCGCGAAGATGATGGGTTTCGCGCTGGCGGCCGGCGTGCTGTTCGATGCCTTCCTGGTGCGCATGGTGTTGATTCCGTCGCTGCTGGCGCTGATGGGCAAGTGGGCGTGGTGGATGCCGCGGTGGCTGGACAAGATCGTGCCGGACATCGATGTGGAGGGTGCCAAGCTGTTCGCGTTGCGCGGACAGCCGACGCCGGGGACGAAGTTGCCCGCCGACGTCGGCTGATGCCGAGACTTCACCCCCACTCGGTTTCCGGGTGGGGGCGTTTTTCTACTGGCTCGGCTGCGGCAGCGTGCAGTCGTCGATCTTCGGGTTCATCCCCAGGTAGTTGAGCGGACCGGCGAGCGCCGTCACGGCGATCGTGCCCCAACCCGCGCAGTTCGTCGGGCTGCTATCGAAATAGTGCCGCTGACCCGCGGCGATCATGCCCACGGCCAACCAGATGAGCAGCAGCGTGCTGAACAGCCTGGTACCGGTATGGCGCACTGCTCGGCCGCGGAAACCGCGGTTTCGAATCTCTTGGTCGCGCATGTGATCGCTCCCTTTCCGTGCTCCCCCGCCAGGGAATACCCGGCTGAGCACGGATTATCCCCTACTGACTCGGCTGCGGAACGTTGCAGTCGGTGACCTTCGGGTTGAACGCGACGCGCCGAACGCGCAGGGATTGCCTGCGTGCCGCACGCAAACGGCGGACCTCGCGCCAACGGCCTGGCGCGAGGTCACCGAATGGGTTGGGCCGGTGCGCGTTACGCGGTCACCGGTTTCGTTGACTACTGACTTGGTTGCGGCACATTGCAATCGGCGACCTTGGGATTCACGCCCATATAGTTGAGCGGGCCCGCGATCACGGTCACGGCGATGGTGCCGAACCCGGCGCAGTTCACCGGTCCGCTGTCGAAGTAGTCCCGCTGAGCTGCGGCGACAACGCCGATCAGCAACCAGACCAAGACAATAATGCTTCCGATTCTCATGTTTCTCTCGCTCATCGGTCTCGAGCGGACTGCACGACGGCGCATGGGCCACCACGTCCTTCCCGCATTTAGCTATCCGGCGTATACCCCCGCTCGCCCGAAATATCCGTTGCGACCGAACTATTGCTCGCCGGCTCGACGACCGCCTACTGCGCTGTGATCGGGAACACTCGCTGCGGCCGGATCGTTGAACGGGCATGGCGTCGGTACTGCAATGGTGGATCCCGGGCTGGATCATCTTGCTGATGCTGGTCGCGGTGTACGAGTTGAGCATCGGCAGGCGGCGCAAGCGCCGGCGGACGCCGGTGTCGGGCACCTTCACCGACGAATTCACGGCGCTGTTCTATTCGACCAAGCGGATGGAGCTCGATCACCGCGAGTCGGTGTCGATGTTGCGGGACGAGGACGCGCAGGGCGCGCCGCCATTCGGGGTCGATCTGGACCGGCACACCGTGATCTTGCGGCCGACGGGCGAGTAGCGGCCCGGGTCGGCGCACGATTCGGCACGACTGCCGGTTATCAGGTCCGGCCGGCGATTACGCTCTTACCAGCTCGCCCGCATGCCGACCTTCCAGGAGGTAGCACGATGAGCAGGTCTTTGTCTCGAACCGTGGTGGGTACCGCGATCGTCGCGGCCGTCACCATGATCGGTCCACCGGCGAACGCCGACGTGGCATCCGTCAGCGTCGCCGCCGGGCCCGAAGGGCTGTTGACCGGTTGCCGCTACACGGTGACGGCCGCGGTCACCGATTCGGTGATTCCGCCAGGCTCGGTGTTCTTCCTGCTGGCCGGCGGCGTGATCCCCGGCAATGGGGAGCGGATACCGGGCGAGGCCGTGCATCATCCGGAGAACAACACCGTCACCGCCAGCTGGACGCCGACCCGGGTCGGTTCGCAGAACCTGATCGCCATGCAGAGCGAGCCGGGGCGGTACACGTCATCGAAGTTCATCACCGTCGACGTGGTCGGTAGCGGGCTCGATACCGGAAGTTCCTGCCTGCGTATCGGATAGCGGTCAGGCGAAGTCGGCGGCGTGATCGGCGGCCCACTGCGCGTAGCCGCGGGCGGGTGATCCGGTGACCTCTTGAACCGTCGATGTCGGCTGTCCTGGCGTGTCGACCATCGCGGCAAGACCATCGAGCACGAAGTCGGCGAATTCCGCTGGCAGCCAATCCATCTGCTGCCTGGCCTGTTCCCGGGTGAGCTCCTCCCAGACCAGTGGGCGACCGAGTGCCGCGCCGATGGCCGCTACCTGTTCGATCCTGCTCAGCGGAGCCGGTCCGGTCAGCTCGTAACGGGCACCGATGTGCGCGTCAGTGGTCAGTGCACGCACCGCGACCGCCGCGATGTCCGCCTCGTGCAGCAAGGTCATCGACGCGGCTCCGTACGCGCCGCGCACGACATTGCCCGCGCGGATCTGCGGCGCCCATTCCAGCGTGTTGGTCGCAAAACCGTAGGGGCGCAAAAAGGTCCACTCCAGTCCGGACTCCCTGATCGGCTTCTCGACGGCCGCGTGTGCCTTGCCGATCGGATTGCTCTGTTCCTCGAGATCGTCGCGGACCGCGCCGGATGACAGCAGGACGAGGCGGCGCGCGTGCGCCGCGATCACCTCGACCACCTGAATCGCTTTGTCCGCGGACAACATCGGCCACGTCAGGTAGACGGCGTCCACACCGTCGAGCGCGGGAATCAACGTTTCCGGTGCGGTCAGATCGCCGGGTGCGACCTCGACGCCCGCCGGGAACGCAGCCGCCTCGGGTTTACGAGCGAGCGCACGCACCGCCGTCCCTCCCGCCGCGAGTTGCGAAACAACCTGTCCGCCAACGTGACCGGTCGCCCCGATCACCAGCACCTTGTTTGTACGAGTCATGAGCTCACCATACGAAAGTGACTAACCTTTGGTAAGGCCCCACCTCGAAGTAAGCTCGGGGCGTGAAGGTAGGTTCTCTGGCCAACAGCTCGCCCGACACCGTGCGGCAGGCAATATTCGACAGCGACTGCCCCGGCCGCACCATCCTCGACAAGCTCACCAGCCGCTGGGGCGTACTGATCCTGGCCGCCCTGCGCGACGGGCCGATGCGGTTCTACGTGCTGCGCGACCACGTCGGCGGCATCAGCGAGAAGATGCTCTCGCAGAACCTGCGCACCTTCACCGACTACGGCCTCACCGAACGCACCGTGGAACCCAGCACGCCGCCGAAGGTCACATACGCACTGACCCCGATGGGTATGGAAGTAGCGGAACGATTGCACGGTCTGCTGGACTGGGTAAGCCGCAATGGCGAGGCGATCGTGAAATTCCAGTCAGGGAGGTCAGCACGATGAGCAGGTCCCACTCTCGAGCCGCGGCGAGCGCGGCGGCCCTAGCGGCCGTAACCGTCACCGCCGCGCTGACCGGACCGCCGGCCAATGCCGAGATGACCGCCGTCAGCGTCACCGCGGGTTCCGAAGGCATCGTGACCGGCTGCCACTACCGAGTCACCGCCACGGTCACCGATTTGTCCGCCGATCCCGGTTCGGTCTTCTTCTGGCTCTCCGGCGGGGCCATCCCCGGCTACGGCGAACGCCTCCCCGGCGACCTCATCCCGCACCCCGCCAATAACACCGTCACCACCACCTGGACCCCCACCCACCCAGGCCCCCAAAACATCACCGCCATCCAAAGCGTGCCGGGGCAATACACGTCAACGAAGTTCACCACCATCAACGTCTCAGGTACCGGCCTCGACACCGGAAGTTCTTGTGTGAGAACGGGATAATTGTCGCCACCTCGGCGACGGCGTGCGCGAACTCCGGTTTCGACTCACCGGTGATCGGCCTACCCCATCACCTACTGGTTCCATCGAAAGCAGGGCCGGTGGCGACCCTGCTCACCGCCTTCCGCAAAACCAAACAGGTGGAGATGAAGCAGGTTGCGCGGGCAAAGCAAGCCCGCAAAGTCTGCGCGACCGAGCGCGAAACCGCCTATCACGCCACGTTCGAAACGGAGTGACCATGACCACCAGCACAGGGACCGGCGCGAAGAAGGCCACCAAGAAAACCCGCGGCGAGACGATCGCCAGCCTCGCCGCCAAGCGCGCCACCCCCGAATACCGGGCGACAGCAGCGGCATTCCGGATGGCTGCCGAAATCGGGGAAGCGGTCCGGGCCGTCCGTGAGGCGCGCGGCTGGTCGCAATCGGACCTTGCCGAGCGGACCGGACTGAAACAGCACGCGGTGTCGCGGCTGGAGTCCGGCGACGTGGTGCCCACGTTGAAAACCCTGCTACGGGTGTCGGACGCCCTCGACGTGGAGATTGTCACCATCAAACACGTCGCCTGAACGAGCCCGCACAGCCAGTGAAGGCCTAACCGCTGTACTTGATTCGTGCCCCGAAGCTCGATCAGGTTGCTCCCAGAAATAAAAAGCCCCTCACCTATGTGAGCAGGTGAGGCGCTTTGGCGGGGGATATGAACGCTGCGTCACGGCGTCGACCGGGCTGGCCGGTCACGTTCGAGGGTGCGTGGATCAGCCGGCGTAGAACTCGGCGGCGGGCATCACCTGGTGTGGCATATCTGTCGTCGTGGTGATGCTGACGCGGCCGACTCCGGTGAAGAAGGTGGCCCGGGCGATGGCGCCGGAGTTCGCGGGCAGGGCGAAACCCCAACCGCCACTGAGTGGAACGTCCACGGAGCCGGTGTCTCCGGTGTCGAGGTTGGTCCAGTGTGCGGTGATGGTCACCGTGCACGGGGTGTAGATGAAGGCGCGGTGCTGGAAGCCGTACCAAATGCCGACGGTGCCAAGCGGACCGAGATCCGGGCGACTCTGCGCGTTGCCATTGATCTCGGCGGGGAGGGGAAAGTCGCGGCACGCGGTGGGTGTGTTCGGCAGCTGAGCGCCGAAAGGTCCGGCCGCGCTCGCGGTGGTGCCGGACGAAAGCAGTACTGCGGCAACGAATGCACCGACGATCGGCATCCGAACGAGCATTTTGCGGTATCGCATGGTGTCTCCTAGAAATTGACGGGGAAACGCAGTCGATCTGAGTGCCGCCGTATCCGAGTCTCCGTTCGAAGTCGTAGATCGGACACCCCCACGACAACGTCACGAACCCAGAAACGCGTCACGCGTCCGGACGCTACACCGCACGGGGTCGCGCCCACAGAATTGTGGGCAGGGATCCAGCAGCTCCCTGGACGGTCCCGCACGGTGCTGGATGCGCCACCGCACCAACGTTTTTGCCGCATCGGTACGCCCACGACGGACTAGCGGCGGGTGCGAACGTGCTCCCGCTCGCTAGCCTCCTCGACCACAAAAGCGCGAAGGAAACACTCAGCGGACCTGTTCGATGACAAGCTCGCCAACGCTAATGGACAAGGCATACACACCGTCCGAGTGTGGGCCTGAAGAATCGCACGCTCCTGCGGGGAAGAAAAAGCCCCCCACCTGAGTGAACAGGTGAGGGGCTTTGGCGGTGGCGGAGGGATTTGAACCCTCGGAGGGGGGTTACCCCTCACACGCTTTCGAGGCGTGCTCCTTAGGCCGCTCGGACACGCCACCGCCGACAACCATACCGGACCGACCCCTGATCACTAAATCGGCTGGGCAGTGCGGGTAGTGGTGTGACTTGACGCACGGGAGGTGCACGTGACGTGGGTTGCGGCGTGCGTCAAGAGAGTGAAATGTGCGTCAGGTGGGGTCGCGGTGGGTGTGGAAGAAGGTGTTGAGGAGGGCGGCGCAGTCGGGTTCGAGGATGCCGCCGCGGACTTGGGGGCGGTGGTTCAGGCGGCGGTCTCGGACTACGTCCCAGAGGGAGCCTACGGCGCCGGTTTTGGGTTCCCAGGCGCCGAAGACCAGGCGGGAGATTCGGGAGAGGACTAGGGCACCTGCGCACATGGTGCAGGGTTCCAGGGTGACGGCTAGGGTGGCGCCTTCTAGGCGCCAGCCGTCGCCGTGGCGGTGGGCGGCGCGGCGCAGGGCTAGGACCTCGGCGTGGGCGGTGGGGTCGCCGAGGGCTTCGCGGGCGTTGGCCGCGCGCGCGAGTTCCCTTCCGGCGGAGTCGAATACGACTGCGCCGACGGGAACGTCGCGGGGGTCCGCTTCGGCGGCCGCGGCGATCGCGGCGCGCACCATGTCGGCGTCCGAAGGGAGGGTCACGTCAGCGGGGGAGCTTGTCCAGCACCGCCGATAGTTCGTCGGCGAAGCCGAGCCGTTGGGCGATCATGCCGAGCTGCTCGTCCGGGTAGAGGTCGGTGTCGGCGAGGATGACGCTCAGCACCGGCTCGGGCAGACCCAGATCGGCGAGCACACCGAGGTCGCCCTCTTCCCACGGCTCGATGTCGTCGAGCTCGTCGGGGTCGATGTCCGGGATTTCCACATTCAGGGCGTCGAGTACGTCCGCGGCGATGTCGTAATCAATGGCGGCGGTCGCGTCCGAAACCAGCATCCGGGTGCCGCTCGGCGCGGGCCGGACCACGATGAAGAACTCGTCGTCGATGTCGAGCAGGCCGAAAACGGCACCCGAGCTGCGCAAGGCCTTCAGTTCGTTTTCCGCCGCGGACAAATCCGTAAGCGCCGCCGGGCTCAGCGGGCTGCACCGCCATTTACCTTCTTCGCGGACAACCGCCACTGCGAACCCTTCTACGTCGTCGTAATCATCCGACGCCGCCCTATTCGTGCCCGAGCGCTGTGCTGCCATGGCCGCAACGGTAGTCTGCCCGAGCCGAAATGTTGAAGTCGTATGCGAATCTGTTCAAGTGACTTCTGCTGAGAAAGCCTCCGTCTGTGTCCTCGGAACCGGCTTGATCGGCGGTTCCGTGCTGCGCGCCGCCGTCGGCGCCGGGTATGACGCCTGGGGTTTCAACCGTTCGGCGGCGGGGGCCGAGGCCGCGCGGCGCGACGGCTTCGAGGTGGGCGAGGACCTGTCCGCCGCGCTCACCCGGGCCGCCGACGCGGACGCGCTGATCGTCGTCGCGGTACCGATGCCCGCGGTCGGGCAGCTGCTTTCCGCGATCACCACCTACGCGCCGCGCTGTGCGCTGACCGATGTGGTCAGCGTGAAGGCGCCGGTCGCCGAGGCGGTGCGCAAGGAAGGGCTTTCGGCCCGCTACGTCGGCGGGCACCCGATGGCCGGCACCGCCGAATCCGGGTGGGCTGCCACCGATTCCGAACTGTTCCGTGATGCCGTGTGGGCGGTCGGCGTGGACGAGGGCACCCATGTCGAGGCGTGGACCAGGGTGGTGCGGCTGGCGCTGGACTGTGGCTCGGTGGTCGTTCCGGTGGTCGCGGACGAGCACGACCGCGCGGTGGCCCGGATCTCGCATCTGCCGCACGTGCTCGCCGAGGCGCTCGCCTCGGCGGGGGCGGCGGGCGGCGAGCTCGCCCTCGGCCTTGCGGCGGGTTCCTTCCGCGACGGCACCCGCGTCGCGGCCACCGCCCCCGAGCTCGTGCGCGCCATTTGTGAACCTAATTCGGCGGCACTGCTTGCGGTCCTGGAGGAAACGCTCACGGTGCTCGGCGCCGCCCGCGACAGCCTGCGCGCGGACAATTCCCTGGCCGATCTCATCGAGGCCGGACACGATGCCAGGGAACGCTACGAAACCGCGCGCCGATGGGAAATCACGGATATCCACGCCGGTGACCACAATTGGCTGGCGAACTTGCGTGCCGCCGGACAGCGCGGCGGGGTAATCACCCGGTTGAGCTGAGCGCGGTATGCCGAATTGTCAGATGCGTTCGGCGAGGCCCGGGTAATCGAGCAGGAAACCGTCGGCGTCGACGGTCACCGTCGCGCTGGAGACCGGGGAAAGCACGCTGATGCCGTCGGCGGCCGCGCTGTAGGTGAGGCTCGCTTCCTGCACCAACAGGTCGGGCAGCCGCACGTAGACGACCGGTACCTGCACGTCGTGCACCGCGTGCTGCAGATCGAAGCGGCGGATCGGCAGCGTATTGAAGAACGGGCTGAGCACCACGTCGACATCGAGCGCGCCTGCGAAGGTGGAGCGCACGTGGCTGCCGCCCGCGTCGACCAGCCAGTAGTTCTCCTCGTCCCTGGCGATGGACGCGTGCCGCTCACCCGCCGCCGTGGTGGTGCGCAGCGAGAGCCGCTTTGTCGCGCCGCTCTCGTCGGTGACCAGGTCGTAGGACGCGCTGAATGCCGGGTGGTCGTCGCACGCGCCGCCGATCATGCGACCGGCGGCGCGGATGCGATTGCCGTTCAGCGTCACGCGGACCGACTCCATCCGCGACGCGTTGTGCGCGCGCCAGGTGAGAATCGCCGGCCAACGGGAGGCCGGCGGCGTCTCGGGGCCAGTGGCTTGGCTCTCGGGGGCTGGAGTCGTCACGTATCTACCGTAAGCGACATCGAGCTGTAGCCCGCACCACACCAGCCCGCATCACACCAGGGATTCCCGCCACGCCGCGTGCAGGCTGGCGAACCGGCCGGTGCCCGCGATGAGCTCGGCCGGGGTGCCGTCTTCCACGATCCGCCCGGATTCCAGCACCAGCACCCGGTCGGCGATGGCCACGGTGGACAGCCGATGGGCGATGATCACCGCGGTCCGATCGCGCAGCACCGTCTCCAGTGCCTGCTGCACCAGCCGCTCGCCCGGGATGTCCAGGCTGGAGGTGGCCTCGTCGAGCACGATCACCGCCGGGTCGGCCAGGAAAACCCGGGCAAACGCGACCAGCTGCCGCTGACCGGCGGACAACCGGCCGCCGCGCTTGCGCACGTCGGTGCCGAAGCCCTCCGGCAGTGCCTGCACGAAGTCGTACAGCCCCACCGCGCGGGCCGCCGCGAACACCTCCTCGTCGGCGGCGTCCGGCCTGCCGAGCCGGATGTTGTCGGCCACCGATCCGGAGAACAGGTAGGACTCCTGGGTGACCATCACGACATTGCGGCGCAGATCGGCATCGGAGATCCGGCGCAGATCGACGCCGTCCAGGCTGACCGTGCCCGCGGACGGGTCGTAGAACCGCGTCAGCAGCTTGGCCAGCGTCGACTTGCCCGCGCCGGTGGCACCGACCAGCGCGACGACCTGTCCCGCCGGGATGTCCAGCGAGAACTCCGGCAACACCTGACGCTCGGCCCCGTAACCGAACGACACCCGATCCAGCAACACCGCACCGCTCGCCTTCGCCACCGGCGTCGGGTCGGTGGGCTCGGCCACCGAGGGCTCTTCCTCGAGCACGCCGGAGATCTTCTCCAGCGCCGCGGCCGCGGACTGATACGAGTTGAACACCTGCGCGAGTTCGTCGAGCGGACCGTAGAACTCGTTGAGGTACAACAGGTATGCCGCGAGCACACCGACCGCGATATGCCCCTCGATCACCTGCCACGCGCCGACCACGATGATGACCACCGTGGTCAGGTTGCCGAGCAGCCTGCTCAGCCCCGCGTAGTCGCCCATGCCGCGCATGGCCTTGGTGGTCGCCTGCTGATAGTCGCTGTCCTCGTGCGCGAGCACCGACTCGTTGCGCTGCTCGCGGCGGAACGTCTGCACCGCGCGCATGCCGCCCATCGACTCGACGAACTGCACGACCACCTTCGCGATCGCGCCACGGGTGTGCCGGTAACTCGCCCGCTGCCTGCGCTGCGCCCAGCGGGTGACGAATACCAGCGGCACGAAGCCGATCAGCACGATCGCGGCCAGCGTCAGATCCAGATAGATCAGCAACACCGCGATGGTCAGCACCGAGAGGATCGCGCTGAGCGCCTGATTCAGCGCGCCCTCCAGCAGCTCCTGCAGCGTCTCGATGTCACCGGTGAGGCGCGCGACGACCTTGCCCGAGGTGTACTTCTCGTGGAAGGCGACGCTGAGCCGCTGCATATGCGTGAACGAGCGCACCCGCAGGTCGAACAGCACGCTCTGGCTGAGCTTGCCGGACACCCGCAGGAACAGGAACGTGGTGAGCCCGCCGATCAGCACCGCGGTGAAGTACCCGCCGACCGCCCAGGTCAGCGGGGTCCAATTGCCTTTGCGCCCTTCGCCTATGCCGTTGTCCAGGCCGTGCGCGATGAACAGCGGCGCGGACACCATCGCGGCGTTGTCCACCACGATGAGCACCAGCGCGAGCGCCGCCAGCTTGCGATACGGGCGGACCAGGTCGAGCAGCAGGCGCCGGGATCGCGCGGCCAGCACCAGGTTTCCGGCGTGGGTGACCTCCTTGTCTTCGCTGGCGATGCCGCGCCAGTCGGCGGCTTCGTCGCGTCGTCCGGACGAATCCTCTTTTGTCACCGCATCTTTCGACTCGACCGTTTCCGTACTCACAGCTGCTCACCTCCCATCAGTTCTCGATATCGACTACTGCTGCGCAACAGTTGGTCGTGCGTGCCCTCGGCGACGATCCGGCCGTCGGCCAGCACCGCGACCCGGTCGGCCAGCGCGGCGGTCGAGGGCCGGTGCGCGACGAGCAGCGTTGTCGCGCCGGCCAGCACGGTGCGCAGTCGTTCCTGCACCCGCTCTTCGGTTTCTACGTCGAGCGCGGACAGCGGATCGTCGAGCACCATGATCCGGCTGCGACGGAGTTCACCCACCCCGTCGGCTCCGTCTCCTGCCGTCCCCCGGCCCTCGCCCGCGCCACTCAACACGGCGCGGGACAGCGCGAGCCGTTGCCGCTGGCCGCCGGACAGGCTGAGGCCCTGCTCGCCGATCCTGGTGTCCAGTCCCCACGGCAGGTTGTCCACGAACTCGGTGGCCTGCGCGACGTCCAGCGCGCGCCGCACATCGGCGTCGGTGGCGGACGGGTCGCCGAGCGCGACGTTCTCCCGCACGCTCGCCGAGAACAGCACCGGCTCCTCGAACGCGACCGACACCAGCGAGCGCAGATCGGCCAGTCGCATGGTCGCGATGTCGATGCCGTCGATGGTGATCACGCCGCCGGACAGGTCGTAGAGCCGCGGAATCAGGTTGAGCAGCGCGGTCTTTCCGCTACCGGTCGCGCCGACCAGTGCCACCGTCTCGCCGGGTCGGATCTTGAGCGAAACATCGTGCAGCACCTCCCCTTTAGCATCCGGGAAGGAGAACTTCACGCCCTCCAAACGCAATTCGCCGACAACCGTCTCCGGCAGCTCCACCGGATCGGCCGGATCGGCGATGTCGACCGGGGTATCGATGATCTCCCAGTACCGATCGCCCGCCGTGCGCGCGTCGTTCAGCTCGGCGAGCAGGAAGCCGGTCCAGATGATCGGCCACTGCAGGAAGTTGGCCAGCGTGATCGCCGCGACCAGGGTGCCGAGCGTCATCGAGCCCTGCACCACGGCGTAGCCGCCGTAGCCGAGCGCGAACGCGATGGCCAGTTGCGGCATACCGGTCATGGCCGACCACAGCCGCGCGTCGAGACGCACCTTCAGCAGTTCGGTCTTCTGCAGTTCCCGCGACTGCGCGAGGAATCTGCCGCCGAAGAAGACACCGCGGCCGAACGCCTTGAGCACGCGCACACCCTGCGCCGATTCCTCGGCGGTGGTGGCCAGATCGCCGGATTGATCCTGGGACCGCCGCGACGCGACCGAGTACGCGCGCTCGAAGCGAACGCAGATGTAGGTCAACGGGATCGCGATGATCACGAAGATCAGCCCGATCTGCCAGTTCAGCGCGAGCAGCACGATCAGCCCGACCGGGATCAGCACGAAGTGGATGATCAGGAACGGCCCGGCGAACGCGACGAAGCGGCGCAGGGTGGCCATGTCGTCGACCGCGCGGGAGAGCAGCTGGCCCGACTCCCAGGAGTCGTGCCGCCCGATCGCCAGCGACTGCAACTTGCGGAAGATCTTGGCGCGCATGGTGATCTCGACCAGGGTGGCCGGCTTGGACACCAGCCAGCGGCGGCCCCACACGCCGACGGCTTCCAGCAGGCCGAGCACGAGCACCAGCGCGACCGGCGCGAACACGCCCGCGAAATCACGGTGCGCGATGGGTCCGTCGATGATCCTGGCGATGATCAACGGGATGACGATCGCGGTCAGCGAGGAGAGGATCGCGAGCGTGGTTGCGCCGAGCAGCGCGCGCCGGTACGGGCGCACGTACGGCCAGAAACGGCGCAGCGAGTGCAGGCGGCCCGGCGCGGACACGGCGGGCCGCTGCGGTCTTTCGGCCTCCGGATCGGCCGTTGCGACGTCCAGTGCGACTGACATAGCTCCCCCTCGCGGTCGGTGGATGGCGGTGTCGAGAACCGGGACACTCGGTGATGTTCGCACCGAGGTCCGACATTTCAGGGTGGCAGCATCACCCCGATCAGCCAACCGATTTTTTGGGCTTGACGATTCCCTGTCGCCGGTGTTCGTGCTGGACATCACCGCTGGTTCGCGGGTCTCGCCAACTTCCATCTATACAGCCAACAACCTCAAGTTATCTCGAGGTCAAGGGCCGGCGAGGTTACGCGGTACCGGACATCGAACGACCTCGGCGCCCACATCGTGGGCGCCGAGGTCGGTGCATTCGACTATTCGAACGAGGTCCGGCGCTAACGGATCCCCGCGCTCTCGGCCTCCCGCTCGACCGGTGCGTCCGGGAAGGCCTGCTGCTGGTATCCACCGCGCAGCGTGCCGTCCAGATACGCGGAACGGCAGGCTCGACGCGCGATCTTGCCGCTGGAGGTACGCGGAATCGAACCAGCGGGCACGAGCAGCACGTCGCGCACCGTGACGCCGTGCCGCTGCGAAACGGCCGCACGCACGGTATCCGCGATCGGCTCGGTTTCGAGCTTGCCCGCGCCGGTGTTGCGCTCGGCGACGATCACCAGCTGCTCGGAATTGTCGTCGGCGTCGAACTTGAGGCCGGAGTGACTGTCCTTCGCGAATACCAGCGCCGGAAGCTCATTGGCGGGCACCGAGAACGCCGCGACGAAGCCGGGTCGCAGCGCCGTGCTCGATTCCTGCGCCGAGAACTCCAGGTCCTGCGGGTAGTGATTGCGCCCGTCGACGATCACCAGGTCCTTCACCCGGCCGGTGATGTAGAGCTCGCCGTCGAGATAGGCGCCGTAATCACCGGTGCGCATCCAATTTGCGTCCTCGGGCGTGCCATGCGCATGGCTGCCCGCAGGCTGGCGAGCGGCCAGTTTGGCCCGGAAGGTGGCCGCGGTCTCGTCGGGCTTGCCCCAGTAACCGATGCCCATGTTCTCGCCGTGCAACCAGATCTCGCCGACCTCGCCGTCCGCACGCTCGACGCCGGTATCCGGATCGACGATGGTCGCCCACTGCGACAACGCCACGTATCCACAGGACACCTGGGCGATCGAATTCTCGGCACCCGGCTCGACCTCGACCATCCGGCCCGAATTCAGTTGGGCGCGATCGACATACACCACCCGCGCCTCGTCCTCGGCCTTGGTCGCCGACACGAACAGCGTCGCCTCGGCCATGCCGTAGCAGGGCTTGATCGTCGTCTTGGGCAGTCCATACGGCGCGAACGCGTCGTTGAACTTCTTCATCGACGACAACGACACCGGCTCGCTGCCGTTGATCAGGCCGATCACATTCGACAGATCGAGTTCTTCGCCCGGCTTCGGCTTGCCCCGCGCCGCGGCGTGTTCGAAGGCGAAATTCGGTGCCGCGGCATAAGTTCCGGCACCGTCGGAGGCGGCGGCCAGTTCTTTGATCCAGCGATAGGGGCGCCGCACGAAAGCGCTCGGCGACATAATGGTGATGAATCCACCGCCGACGGTCGGCAGAATCACGCAGAGCAGGCCCATGTCGTGGAACAGCGGCAGCCAGGTGACTCCGCGCGAATTCTCTTTCACACCAATGGCATCGATCATCTGCAGCAGATTCGTGCCGACGGCCCGGTGCGTGATCTCCACGCCCGCAGGCGTTCTGGTGGAGCCGGAGGTGTATTGCAGGTAGGCCACGCTGTCGATATTGATATCGGGCCGCACCCAGGTAGCACCGACGCTGTCCGGAATCGCTTCCACCGCAATAATCCGCGGCCGTTGCGCCGCGGGCAGATGCCGGAAGAAGTTTCGCACACCGCCCGCCGCGGAGCCGACCGTGAGGATCGCCGCCGGGGTGCAGTCGCTGAGCACCGCGGTGAGCCGGTCGGTGTGCCCCTGCTCCTCCGGGTCGAACAGCGGTACCGCGATATTGCCCGCGTAGACGGCCGCGAAAATGGAGACGACATAGTCGAGCCCCTGCGGTGCCAGCACAGCTACCCGGTCTCCGGGTTTGGTGACCTGCTGCAGTCGTGCCGCGACGGCCCGCAGCCGGACACCGAACTGCCGCCAGGTCAGCTCGTGGTACTCGCCGTCGCGTTCCCGCGAATAGTCGATATAGCGGTAGGCGAGGTCGTCGCCGTTCTCCGCGCTGTGCTTGTCGACGAAGTCGATCAGGGTCTTGTCACCGCGGATTTTGATATTGCCCTGGTCGTCCAAATAGTCGTCGAAGGTCTCGTCGATCATCGCCTTATCCTTTTGCCAAAGCACGCACACAGCCGTGCAGTTACACCGAACACAGGTCGATAACGAAGCGTCGGGAAGGCTAGCAGGTGCGCAGCCTTCCGACGCTCAGTACCGCCCGAAGGCGATCGCTACGTTGTGTCCGCCGAAACCGAACGAGTTGTTCACGGCGTAATCGATCCGACCCGCCCTGCTCTGGCCCTTGACGATGTCGAGGTCGATTTGCGGGTCCTGATTGTCCAAATTCAACGTCGGCGGAACGATGCCGTCGCGAATGGAAAGCACGGTGATCACCGACTCGAGCGCGCCGACCGCGCCGATCGAATGCCCGAGTGCCGATTTCGGCGCGTAGACCGAGGTGTGACTGCCCACCGCCGACGAAATGGCTTGCGCCTCAGCGGTATCCCCGATCGGCGTGGCGGTGGCGTGCGCGTTCACGTGGGTGACATCGGTTTTCGTCAACCCGGCCTTCTGGATGGCCCTGGTCATCGCGCGCGCCGCACCCTTGCCCTCCAGGTCGGGTGCGACCAGGTGGAAGGCGTCGGAGGTGATGCCTGCGCCCATGATTCGCGCGTGGATCGTCGCGCCGCGCGCCTTCGCGTGCTCCTCGGTCTCGATGATCATCATCGCGCCCGCCTCGCCGAAAACGAAGCCGTCCCGGTCCTTGTCGAACGGGCGCGACGCGCTCTTCGGATCGTGATTGCGGGTGCTCATCGCGCGCATCATGGTGAACGCCGCGATCGGCACCGCCTGGATGGAGCCCTCGACGCCGCCGGTGACGACCATGTCGGCGTCCCCCATCACGATCATCTGCCAGGCGTTGGCGATCGCCTCCGAGCCCGACGAACAGGCCGAAACCGGGGTGACCACGCCCGCGCCCGCGCCGAGCTCGATGCCGACGCAGGCGGCCGAGCCGTTCGGCATGATCCGCTGCACGGTCAGCGGCGAAATCTTGCGGTAGCCACCGTTTTTGATGCGGTCTCGCGCGTCGATGATGTACTCGCCGCCGCCTAGACCGGTGCCGATGGCGACCCCGAGCCGGTTCTTGTCGACCTCGGGGCTGCCCGCGTTGCGCCACACCTCGCGGCACAGCACGGTGGCCATCTGCTCCACGTAGGACAGGGTGCGCGTCTCGACCCTGGTGAGGCTCTCGGCAGGCGAGACCTTCAGATGCCCGCCGATGCGGACCGGCAGCTCGAACTGCTCGATGAAGCTGTCCTCCAGGACGTCGATGCCGCTCTCGCCGTTGAGCAGGCCCTTCCAGGTCGAGTCGACGTCACCCGCGATCGAGGTCGTCGCGGCCAGACTGGTCACGACAACGTTGGGAAAGCTCCTGTTTTTCGAAGGTATCTGCATGTTCGCTCACTTTCCCTAGCGTGACGACTAAGAAATTTGTCGAGCTCAAAACCTTTGTGGAGCATTTGCATTTCGCATGCGGACGCGCCGACCGACACGTGGGGCGGCATCCGCGCGTATAGCGCTGGAGCGCAGGCAGATCAGCCTGCCGAGCCTGTCATCAGGGCCGCGAACTCGATCGGCCGATAAGCATTATCGAGCAGCAGCAGACCGATCGTGATGCTGACACGCGGACGGTACCAGGCCACGGTTGCGAGCGCTGCGTCGCGCCGTCGTGGCATTGTTCGCGGACGGCACCGGGCAACTCGAGTAACCTCTCCCCGGGCACGGGGCGACGTCGGCGGCGTCTCGACCGAGAACGCGAGGAAGGGACGGTCGGTGACGGGCGCGCGGATGGTCGGGCTGTTCGCCGGGATCGGCGGGCTCGAGCTCGGCCTCGGCCACAACGGCTGGCAGACCGAGCTGCTGTGCGAGATCGACGCGGGCGCACAGGGTGTGCTCGGCGCCCGTTTCCCTGATGTACCACTGCATTCCGACATCACCAGCCTGCGCTCGCTACCGGCGGGCACCGAGTTGGTCGCGGCCGGATTTCCCTGCCAGGACCTGTCCCAGGCCGGGCGCACCGCCGGCATCACCGGAAAGCGGTCGGGCCTGGTCGACGAGGTGTTCCGGCTGGTGCGGCGCAAGCGCGGGCCGCGCTGGCTGCTGATCGAGAACGTGCCGTTCATGCTGCAGCTCGGTCGCGGTGCCGCGATGCGGCACATCACCACCGCCCTGGAGGAGCTCGGCTACACCTGGGCTTACCGGGTGGTGGACGCGCGCGCGTTCGGGCTGCCACAGCGCCGTCAGCGGGTGCTGATGCTGGCCTCCAGGACCGAGGACCCGCGCGGGGTGCTGTTCGGTGACGACGCGGGCCCGCGGATCGTCGGGGACGCCGAGCGCGACCCGTGCGGGTTCTACTGGACCGAGGGTGTGCGCGGGCTCGGCTGGGCGGTGAACGCGGTGCCTACGGTGAAAGGCGGATCCGCGCTTGGTATCGCCAGTCCGCCCGCGGTGCGGTTGCCGTCCGGGGAGATCGTCACGCCCGGCCTCGTCGACGTGGAACGGCTGCAGGGCTTCGCCGCGGATTGGACCGCGCCCGCGGGTGCGGTGCCGGGCATCCGGCAGGGGCATCGGTGGAAGCTGGTCGGCAACGCGGTGAGTGTGCGGATGGCCGACTGGGTCGGGTCCCGGCTGGCCGCGCCGCTCGACCCGATTCCCGGGGACCAGCCATTACCGCCGGGAACGCCGTGGCCGGTGGCGGCGTGGGGGCATGCGGGTGCGGCCTATCGGGTGCCGGTGTCGACCTGGCCGGTGCACGAGCCGTACGAGGATCTGCGGAATTTCCTCACCGATTCGCGGCTGCTTTCGGCGCGCGCGACCGCGGGATTCTTGCGGCGGACCGGCATGGGAAGCCTGCGGTTTCCGCCGGGATTTCTCGACGATGTGGAGAGTCATCTGCATCGGATGGGTGGCTGGGCGGCATGAGCGAGCGGACGGGTCCGCCCGACGACGGCGACGCGCCCGACGCCGCACCAAGATTTGCCAGCGATAGTCGACGACCGACCACCGACGCGGCGACGAGCGCGCGCATGGCGCGACAGCGGCGCAGTGGGACCGAGCCGGAGCTGGCGCTGCGCCGGGAACTACATCGGCGTGGGCTGCGGTATTTCGTCGATCGCGCACCGATCCGCGGGCAGCGGCGGCGCGCCGATCTGGTGTTCCCTCGGTTGCGAGTGGCGGTCTACGTCGACGGCTGTTTCTGGCATCGCTGCCCGCGGCACGCGACCGATCCGCGCAATAACGCGGAGTGGTGGGCCGCCAAACTGGCCGGAAACGTGGCGCGGGACCGCGCGACCGACGCGGCGCTGACCGACGCGGGCTGGCGGGTGATCCGAGTGTGGGAGCACGAAGACGCCGTTGCCGCGGCCGATCGCGTGCAGGCCGCGCTCAGGACGGATGCTAGCGGCGGGACTTGACCCGGACCAATGTCCGTGGCGCGTGGGCCGCAAGGTAGCTCGATGCCACCATCACCGCCATCACCGCTACTCCGGCGGCGGCTGTTGCGTAGCCGATCATGGGGACCTCCTTGGGAACGCTTCCCTGACAGCCTGTCGGTTCAACCTGACAGGAGCCTGTGCGCCGGTTGGCAATGACGTGTGTTTGGTCCCATCGAGTGGGTGATCCCATGACTCCACGCGCCCGCTGACCTACGGTTTGATCATCGGTCCAGTGGCAGGTAGGAGAATGGATCCGTGACAGATAGCCAAAAGATCGCCGAACGGCGCGTGCGGGTGGCGTCCCTGGTGATCGCGGCGGCAATCCTGATCGCGGGAGTCTGCTACTCGTCCTGGTTGCTCGAGTTCGTGCTGAAGATCGACGTCGACCCGGTCAACTCGTTCCTCAGCGAGCTGGACGCCGAAGGCAGGCCGTACCGTGCGGTGTTCGCGACCGCCGACAAGATCGTCGGGGTGCTGCTGCTCCCCGCCGCGATCGGCGGACTGCTGCTGTTCCCGCGCCGCCGGTTCACCACGATCGGCTGGGTCGCGCTGTTCTGCTTCGGCGCAGCGACGATCGCCGACGTGTTGCTGCCCTTGAAGGACTGCACCGCTGGCGACAATGCGTGCGGCGGCGGCAGCGAGCTTTTCCCGCAACTGCACCAGCCACACGCACTGTCGAGCACCATCGCGGTCACCTCGATCGCCATCGCCACCTTCGCGTTCAGCCTGGCCGCGTTCCGCTATCACCGCTGGCGGATTCTGCGCGAAGCCGGGCTGGTCGTGCTGGTGGTCGGGTCGGCGGCGACCGTGTGGATGCTGGTCGCCGACAACCTGCCGGGCAACTACGCGCTCGGCATCGCCCAGCGGATCCAGGTCGGTTCGATGTCGCTGTGGCTGGTCACGTTGGCCGCGGCGGTGATCCTGGAAGGCCGGGAATGGATCGACCCGAGCGACTAGCTATTTCACCTTCAGCTTGATGGTGTGGTCGTGGGTCTTCGCGGGCAACTTGGTGGTGTCGACGAAGAGGATCTCGCCGGTGTCCTGCACGCCATTGGGCAGTGTCTTGGGCTTCAGCTCGAACGGCGGCCGCTCGCCTTTACTACCGGCGAGGCCGAAGTCGCTGTCGTTCGAAATGTAGAGCGTCTTGCCGCCGTCCAGGGTGGCGACACCCTCGATCTTGTCGTGGCCGAAGAACTTACCGTCGGCGTCGAGATCCTTGACCAGGCCCGCGAGGTCGAGGTTCGTCGGCTTGGCCGCAGGCGTGATGCCCGCCTTGGTCAGCGCGGCGACGCCATCGGCGGTCGATACCGTGCCGACCACCGTCTCCAGCGGCTTGCCGTCGATCTGGAGACCGCCGTGCTCCGGATCGTAGTGCGCGCCAGGCACCTTCGAGTCTGGGCCGACATCGGTGGCGTTGGCGATGTCGACGGTCCACAGCTTCTTGTCCGCCTTGGGCGCCAGGTTGCCGTCGCGTTCGTCGATCAGGAAGGTGGTCGCACTCAACGCGGTGATCTCCGAGTCGGCGACCTTGTTGCTCTTCGGGTTCTCCAGCGGAACCAGGAATTCCTTCTGCGCCTTCGTCTTCAGGTCCACCGTGACGATGCGGGTCAGCGGCACGTCCTTGGCGGATCCGTTGAGACCTGGCGTGTTCAGCGCGCTCTGCACCACGCCGACGAGGGTGCCGTCCGGCGTTATGGTCAGGCCCTCCATGCCCTGGTTCGGGGTGCGCAGCGAAAGCTCCTTGGGCAGGCCGGATCCCGGAGCCAGGCGCTCGATTTCGCCACCCTTGGCGTCGAAATGCACCAGGAACGGGCCGTATTCGTCGGAGACCCAGAAGGTGCCGTCGGGCAGGGCGACCAGGCCTTCCGGATCGAGGCCGTGATCGGTGGGCGGCAACACGTTTCCGGCCAGATCCTTGATGGTTTCGCCGGTATTCGCGGAAACGTCTACCTGACCATTGAACGGGACGCCTGCCGCGGTGTGCAGATCGAGGCTGGACTGCAGCACCGCGCGAGTGCCGATCAGCTTGAACCGGCCGATCTTTGGCACGAAACTCGGTGTCGGCGACAGCTTCTCGTTCTTGCCAGGGCCGTCCACGTTCGGGCCGCGGTCGGTCAGCCCGTAGAACTCGTCCTTGCTGCCAGGCACCGGCGTCCAGGCCGAGCCGAAACCGCTGCCCTGCACCGTTGTTCCGCCGAACTCGCCGATCGGCGGGATGGCGGTGGCGTACAGGCGCACGGCGTCGGTGGTGGTCACCTTGAAGCTATCGGATCCCATGTAGCCGGCATCGGGGGTGTAGACGAGCGCGCCGTCGGTGCGACGGCTCAGCTTGCCGTGCTCCGGATCGGCGATGCGGACGGCGGCGCTGCCACCCGTCTTGGCGAGCAGATCATCCAGCGAGATCACCAGCGGCTGGTCCATCGTCGCGGTGAAGTCCGCGGCCGAATCCGACGAGGAGCAGCTTGCGGCCAATACACCGGCACAGAGGACGGCGACGGCGGTGACGCGAGGACGAGATTGAGCTTTCACTGGGACTGCCTACCGTACCGAGCCGACTTCTGGCCGACGCGCAGATGACAATTCGGTGCCGATCCTTGGCGGGTCAGGTGAGCGGCACCACCGCCTCGGTCACCGGCGGCAATGCGGTCGGCGGCGAACAGATCGGCGAAGCCGACGCCGTCGTCGGCGAGCACGCGCGACCAAGTCCCGCCGATCATGACGAAATTCGGCGGGGTATGGCCGGTGTCGCTAGGGTCGCAGCTGTGACAAGTGCTGCTCCGGATACCGTCTCACTCGACACCCTCGCCGAGGCGACCGATCGTCTCCTCGACACCATGCGCAAGCTGGGCGACAACGACGCGGCCGAACCGTCGCTGCTGCCGGGCTGGAGCCGGGGGCATGTGCTCGCGCATCTCGCTCGCAATGCCGACAGCCTGCTGAATCTGCTGCTGTGGGCGCACACCCGGGTGGAAATCCCGCAGTACGCGAGCATGTACCTGCGCGACTTCGACATCGAAGCCGGCGCCCCTCGGCCCGCCGCGGAACAACTCGTGGACAACGAGGCCGCCACGAAACGCTGGCTGGCGCTCGCGAATTCGCTCACCGAGGCCACCTGGCACGCGGAAGTTCGCACCCGCCAAGGACGTCCGATCCCGGCGAGCGAAGTGCGGTGGATGCGGTTGCAGGAGGTGGAGATTCACCACGTGGACCTCAACGCCGGATACACCCCGGCCGATTGGCCCGCACCGTTCGTCGCCCGCATCCTCGGCCAGGCCACCGTCGATATGAACCGAATCACCTCCGCCGCAACGGAACCCGTTCCAGGTTTCGCACTCCGCGCCACCGACACCGACTTCACCGGCATCGTCGGCGCCGACTCCCCCACCAACACCATCTCCGGACCGGCCGCCGCCATCGCCGCCTGGCTACTCGGCCGTTCCGACGGTGCCGACCTGACCGGCGACCTGCCTGCCCTTCCCGCCTGGAAGTAGTTCGCCGAGATCGTATTTCGTCGAACAGGCGTCGACCCGGCTGAGAGCTACCGCGGAGCCGCGCACCGACTGGTGACCGTTCTGTGCGGGGCCTGGGCTACCGGTTCGCGGTTTCGCGAGCGGGGATCCGGCTCGTGCGACCGACCGCGCGGGCCACCGTGTTGCGCACCACGAGGCCCGGCCGGGTGCGGGGCACCATGAGCCGGGAGACCAGACCGACGCGTCGCTGCCGTGGGCCTACTTCACGGCGGAGTCGCGACTCGTAGGCGGCGAAGGCGCGGGCGTGATCACCAGGATGGGCGGCGAGCTCGTCCGCGAGGGCGTACGCGCCCGCCATCGCCATACTGGACCCGTCGCCCAGCAGAGCTGTCGCGCCCGCCGCGTCCCCGAGTAGGACGACCCGTCCGCGGGACCACGAGGGCATCCGGACGGTGCTCAGGGGGTCGAAGAACGGAGCCGGGTGGTCGAGGTACGCCGCAACGAGTTCCGGTGCCCGCCACCGCACGTCGGCGTAGGCGTCGGCCACCGTCTGCTTGTGCAGTGCGATGTTCTTGCGGTCGTGGGGTGCTAGCTGTGCGGCCCGGAAAGTGAAGATCGCGAGCGGGGTGGTCCGCGAGGGGTGCACGACCAGCATCCGGTTCGGCACGGTCAGCATCGTCATCTCGTTCGGGTCCTCGATGGCGTCGGGCGCCAACGGGACGGTCGCGCCATACAGACCCAGATCGCTCACGAACTGCCGCTCGGGTCCGAATACCAGGCGCCGTACGGTGGAGTGCATCCCGTCCGCACCGACTACCAAGTCGAAGCGCCGTGGCGCGGACCGCCGAAAGGTGACATCGACCCCGCCGCCGTCCTGGTCGAGAGCGGTGACAGTGTCGTCGAACAAGAACTCGGCCTCGGGCTGCGCCGACTGGTGCAGCACCTCGGACAGGTCGGCTCGGGTCACCTCGACCGTCGGCGCCTCCTCCGAGGTGAGCGGGAGCCGCAGGATTCGCCTGCCGCCGGGGTCGAGCAGGGTCAGCGACCGATTGCGGGTGGCGAGCCCGCGGAGCTGCGGGAGGATGCCCATGCGCTCGGCGACCGGGATCGCGGGCCCTTTCACCACGATCGCGCTACCGCCGGAGCGCAGCTGCCTGGCAACTTCGACGACCGTCGGCCGATATCCATGCTGGGCGAGCCAGTATGCGAGTGCGGGCCCAGCGATTCCGGCACCGACTATCAGCACTTCGCGCTTCGTCATGACAATGACCTCTCGGAGTGTCGATGACCATGTCCCCGGCGGGTACTGGGGTCTCGGTGAACGGCGGTACAGCGCAGCACAACCGGGTCAAGGTACGATCAAATCCGTACCTCAGTAGAGCACCTCATTGAGGTACGATGCAAGTCGTACCTGAAAGGGGTGTCGCGTGGCCGCGATGAATAAGACCGGGCCGGAGGCCGATGCGCTGGACCTGGGTGCGGTGTTTCGCGCCCTCGCCGACGAGCACCGCCGTTCGGTGATGACGGAGTTGGCCGCCGACGACAACGACAGCGAACGAGGCTGCAACTCGTTCAATCTTCCGATCTCGAAGCAGACCCAGACCCACCACTTCCGGGTCCTTCGCGAGGCGGGCCTCATCGACGAGATCGACTATGGCAACCGCAAGGGCATCCGACTACGACGCGCGGACATCGAGAAGACGTTTCCCGGCCTGCTCGCACTACTGAAAGCAGGCGGTACCGGTCCGCACTGAGCACACCGGAAACCGCTGCGGACCGGTTGGCCACTTCCAACGAAGCGGAACAGGACGGTAGCGCTCAGCCCTCGGGATAGAAGACGAACAATGTGCACCCCGTCTTTGTCTGCGGGATGTGTGAGGAACCGGCTGGTGCATGAATAAAGGAGCCCGCGGGATAGTCCCTGACCCCGTCGTTGAACACCCCGGAGACCACAAAGACCTCCTCCGGACCCGGTTCGTGTACATCGATTCCCTGCCAACAGGTATTCGGATCCATTTCGAGGACATAAGCCTTCGCACCATTACCGCCGAGCCACAACGAGCGTGCGCGAATACCGGGGAAGAGCTCGCGAACCGGGGCGTCCTGCGCGGCCGACCATTCGTAGCCGACCATGTTCAAGTCTGTGCTCATGCAGCCAGCCTCCCCGAGTAAGGTGCCCCCGCCGAGTGTCAGAGATGACATCTCAGGGTACTTTTCTGCCATGCATCGAGTCGTCGCGCTTGTCCATCCGCCGCAGTCGACCTTCGAACTCAGTTGCGCGGCAGAGGTGTTCGGCATCGAGCGAGGCGGACTTCCGACGCGCTATTCATTCGGCGTGTGCACCGAGCATCCGGGGCCCGTCGCGACGTACGCCGGCTACGCCATGTCCGTGACCGACGGACTCGACGCGCTCGAGCAGGCGGACACCGTGATCATCCCTGGCTGGTTACCTACCGAGGAGGCGCCCGCACCGGCCGTCATCCAATCCCTGCGCCGCGCACACGACCGCGGCGCGCGGCTGGTCAGCATCTGCTCCGGGGTCTTCGCGCTGGCGCACACCGGCCTGTTGGACGGGCGCCGGGTGACCACGCACTGGGCCAGAGCAGACGAACTGGCCGAACGCTTCCCCGCCGTATCCGTCGACCGGGATGTGCTCTACGTCGATCACGGCGACGTGGCCACCAGTGCCGGCGCGGGCGCGGGCATCGACCTGTGCCTGCACCTGGTCCGCACCGACCATGGGGCCGGGTACGCCGCGCAGGTCGCGCGCAGCATGGTCATGCCGCCGCATCGCGAGGGCGGGCAGTTGCAGTACGCGGCACCGCCACACCCCGTTCAGATCGATGGCTCACTGGCACCGCTGCTGGAGTGGGTGACCGCCCGTCTCGGCGAACCGCTCACCGTAGAGGATCTGGCCGCGCAGGCCGCCGTCTCGGCCCGCACGCTCGCCCGCCGGTTCACCGACCAACTCGGCATCGGCCCCGGCCAGTGGTTACTCGCCCAGCGAATCGCCGTGGCCCGAGAACTACTCGAAACCTCGGACCTTCCCGTGGATGCCGTCGCCCGCCGCGTCGGCCTCTCCTCCGCCACCAACCTCCGCAGACGCTTCCTCAGCACCCTCGGCACCACCCCAGGCGCCTACCGCCGAGCCTTCAGGACCGACCCGCAATAACCCAATCCCCTAGAGCGCCAAGGTTTTCAAGACGCCCGCGAGGGTAGGGCCCGGCGAGTGGGTGGTCAGTTTGCGGCGAGCGGGATATCGAGGTCCTCTTCGGCGATGAGTACCTCGCCGTTGAATACGGATCGTGCTTCGGCCGCGGCTTTTTCGCGGTCATTGCCCGGCCAGAAATGGGTGAGCAGGAGCCTGCGAGCCCCCGCGCGGGTTGCCCAATATCCGGCTTCGGCCGCCGTGAGCAGGTTCCGATCGGGCTGAAGGAGTTCACCTTCGCGGTCTGTCGCGTCCACGATATAAACATCGGCATCGCGACCAAGTGTGGCAAGTAGCGGGTCTGGATCGGTATCACCGGTATAGGCGAGTGCGACCTCGCCAGCCTGCAACCGGACCCCCACATTGGGCACATAGTGAGGGAGCAGGACACCCGTGAGCTCGAATGGACCGACTCGATAAGCGCCGGGTAACTCGAAGATATCGAACACGGTCCGCAGGTCAGCGTCGGGCTCGAGCCCCTCTAGGCGGGCCAACACTCCCGGCGTGCAGTACCGCGGCAGCGTGCGCCCACGCTGCTCGCCGTACAGGTACATCCGGAACAGCCCGTGCAGGTCGACGCAGTGGTCCGGATGCTCGTGGGTGATCACGACAGCGTCCACCACACCGTCCGGGCAATGCGACAAAAGACGCGGCAGCGTCGCGTAACCGAGGTCGAGCACGAGTCGGAAGCCATCCCATTCGATCAGGAATCCACTACACGCCCGACCTGGCTCCGGATACGCACCGCAACTACCGAGGACCCGTACGCGTCGCATCACTGCTCGAAAGTCTCACATGCCCAAACAAACTCGACAACCGACACAGCGTCTGGCACACGGTCAGTCGAGTATGCACCCACATCGGCTACTATCGCGTGTCCTCTGGACGTCCCGGGGTCGTTCTGACCGCCCCCAGGACCCGCACGTCAGGGTTGTCCGGAAAACGACAACCAAGCCCATAAGCGCTGGAGACCAGGAGAATCGAGTGCATGGCTGGGCTGACGCTGACGACCGAGCGACGCACGGAACTGGCTGCTCTGCTGGAGGATGAGCAGCGGCTTCGGCTGGAGTATCCGAAGGTCGCGGAGTATCTCGATACTGCTCCGATGTTGCCGGGGACGGATGATGCCGCTGCGGATGCGGCATTCGATCTGCGGTTGGTGCACTACATGACTGGGGGTGTGTCGGAGTCAGAGAATCCGTACTGGGACATCGTCGGGCCATCTGTTGGCGACGGTGATGGACGGCGAGTCGTCAACGGTGGCAGGCAGAAAGGCAGCGCACGGCTGGCGTTCGCTCAAACGATCCTGCAAGCGGCGTACGCCTACGCGGTGCCCTCGCCGGAAACGGTCGACTGGTTGGCGCGGTTCAGCCAGGGGCGACGGGTGCTCGAACTTGGTGCGGGACGCGGGTATTGGGCTGGGCAACTGGCCGCCCACGGCGTAGACGTCGCTGCCTTCGACGTAGAGCCACCGGACAGCACGACGAACGTGTCGTTCCCGGGTGCTGCGGGGCAACTGGATGTGTGGCACCCAGTTGGCGGACTGGAGAAGTTCGAGACGGAACTCAACGGTGACGACGTGTTATTCCTGTGCTGGCCGCCTGGGTGGGGCGAGCCGATGGCATCTCGGGCGCTGCTGGAGTTCGAAGCGAGGGGCGGTAACCGACTGCTCTTCATCGGCGAACCTAAAGGTGGGAAGACTGGCGATGATGCCTTCTTCGACCGCCTCACGGAGCGATGGGTGCTGGAATCACAAGACACACAGCATGTTTCGTGGTGGAACCTTGCTGATGTAGCGCAAGGCTGGGTTCTTGAGCCGTAGCGATCCTGGTCCGCCTGGTCGGTTCCGGAGGTCGCGGCAAGACGGTTGCCACAGTGATCACCCGTGAGTACGGCATCGGTCAGGTGGGCTTGCAGCTGGGACATCGGCATGGTTCGAAGGTGACCGAGGAGAGCTACGTCGAGCGGGAGCTGCTGGTGCCCGACTCCACGGCGGCCTTGGAACGGTTCGCGGGTGAGCATCCAACTGCGGGGAAAGTGCGGGATGACAGTGAGATCGCGCCTGTTCCGGGTGACGCAGATGTGGCTCGAAATGATGAAAGCCCCGGCAGTTGGCCTGCCGAGGCTTTCATCTTGTGCGGCTGAAGGGATTCGAACCCCCAACCTTCTGATCCGTAGTTACAGGCAGAGGTCTTGAAGCGGGCTATTCGCCATGGTCCGCACCAGTATTCGGCGGCGGTGATGTCGTCGGTGTCGTCGTCGTTGTCGTCAGGAATGTCGTCTCGTCGAGTCGCGGGTAAATCGCCTATCCGCCGCTTCCGCATGTCTGGGGACTTCCCTTCCCCTGCTTCCTCATACTGGCCATCCCTGAGCGGAGGGAGGTCGTGTCAAGGGCGCTCTTTCCCTTGACTCGGCCGAGTGAGGTCAGACAATTGGGCCATGAGGAGGCAGGGATCTACGCAACCCCTGGCCCCACCACCTCACCGCGGCTTGATGGCCCATGAGGCAAACCATCCCGCTGAGGGATGGTGCGGCAGCACCAAGAACGGGATCTGCGAGGTACACGCCGGCCGTTTCGGTGCCGGGCCGATCCGTAGAGATGGCTGTACTTCGCCAGATGAAATCGTGAGCAGCCATGGCGGCGCAGCCGTGTCGCCGACGTGCCGACGCGCCCGGCGGTGAGGTACGAGCAAGACGGTTGCGCGTCGTAGCGCGGCGGCGGCGCGGTAGCGCCGCCGCAGGCGCTCTTGATCCTCAATGGCGGATTTCGGCAACAACCCGTTGAACGGTCACCTTGCACAGACTGCGGCGTCGACTCTCCGCGCTGCTTCACCGGGCGTTGTGCTGTCGGTGTCGATGACTAAATCGGCGTTGGTGAGCCTCGGTGTTGCATCCCAGGCTGCAAGACGCTCGGGGGTGTCGCCAGTCCGGCGAGCGATGATCCGCGCCTCAGCAGTGGCCCTAGAGCAGCGGAGCTCGATCACGGTCCAGTTGACCGCATCGATCGCGATGCTAACGGCGGCAACGACTTCGGGCTGCCCAGCGTGAACAACAGGAATCGAACCTTGCTGAAAGAGGCGGCTAAGTTCGGGCCGGTCAATTGCGTACCGAGCACCGTAACGCGAGTTCTGCCAAAGAATTTCGCCACGGTTGGCAAGGCGGTCCAGCTCTCCCGGGGTGACCATTCGATACCCCATCTCTCGGCCCGGCCCGGCCTTCAATCGCTCGTAGAGATGAAATCGACCGTCTAACTCGGTGAGTGCCGTCGTTACGGTGTCCTTTCCGCTGGCAGGGGCACCGTAGAGGATCAGACCGTGAGTCATTGGGCTGGCAAGGCATCGCGACGGAACGTGTCGACCAGTTGCCGCGCTTGTGTCCGAAGAGGCTCGTTATCCGGATCGTTGTCGACAACGACATGCTCGATAACCGGCCTGTAGGAGACGTCGATTCGCTTCACATAGTCCTCCCAGTGGGACAGCTTCCACCCATCGCGTGCAGCTCCACGACGGCGGAGGTACATGAGCATGGTGTCGGTTGTGCAGCGAACCCACACGAACGTTGCGTCAGCACCCGATACCGCAGCACGTGCGCGGGCGTTGTCGATCCATGCCCGGTCGTTGAACTCCTTCAGATATGGCGCAGCCGCAATCACGGAGTTGCCGCATTCGATGTTGTCTTGGATGACTGCCGCCAACGCTTCGTACTCGCGCGGCCGAATGCGTTCCACGTAGAGGTCTGACTCGCGATCGTCGAACGTCGAGCCCAAGTCTTCAAGGGCGGGTTCGATGATGGGACGGGCAATAGTGTCCTTATCGAGAATCGCCCAGCCGGTTTCGCGAGCAAGCACGCGCCCGAATTCGCTCTTGCCGCTTCCCGGGTACCCGCCGACGTAGACGATCCGGGGTCGAACCGGTCGCAGTGGTGTCGCAAGAGCCAAGGCAAGTGACGTCGGGGTGGTGACGACGCGGCCGGAACGGTCCTTGCTCGCAACGTATCCCTCGGCGACTAGCTGATCCATCGCTTTCGAGATGGTGGCTTGGCTCGCCTGCCACTGCCTCGCCATATCGCGGGTTGACGGTAGCGGCTGACCATCACGTAACCGGCCGGATTCGATGTCGTTGCGAATCGCCTGAGCGATGCGGACATGCGCCGATACGGGGTGCTGGGGGCCGGTCACGCGGACTCCTTCGATAGCAGTTGCTCTCTTGCAGAGTATCAGTTGGCCCAGGCCGCTGGCCTGCGCGGATGCCGATCTGGCGAGTAGCTGCACATTCACTCACGAAAACAGTTGCTTCTCTAGGGAAGCAACTGCTACCGTTAGTGACATGGCGCACACACCGTGTAGCCGCTCTCAAGACAAAGAGGTAGAGCAATGGCATTGAAGGATCTGCGTTTTCTGCCCGCGTTCCTCGAAGCATTCGAGAAGGGCTTGCTGCTCGTCGGCGACATCGAGCCGGACACCGAGTACAACCAGAACCGCAACGCTCCGGCACGCCAGAAGGTCGACCCGGTGACCGGGCTGCGGCAGTGGAAGGCCACCTGCACCGATCCGTCCGAGTCGAACCCGAAGCGGTCGAGCATTCAGGTGATCTTCCTGGCCGACGTCGCGCCGATCCCTCAGGGCGCGGAGCTGATCCCCGGCACGGGGCTGCGGCTGATCGAGCTGGAGGGCATGACCTTGCAGCCGAAGGTGACCGGTCAGGGTGAGTTCAAGACCCTCGGATGGACCGTCCGGGCGACCGGGATCAAGGGTGATCGTTCGGGCTCGAAGCAGGCTCCTAGCGATCTGGGTGCGGCCCGTCCGTCCGCTTCTAAGGGGGCGTGATGAATAGCAACGAGTCGTACGTGTCCTCGCACACCTTCGGCAAGGTGTCGGCGCACTTTCGCCGGTTCGCCGATGGTGATCAGAACGTCATCGTGAATTTCGGTGGCAACGTGACGGTGTACATGCCTTACAGCCAGGCCGTTGCGTTGCGGGCGGAGTTGGATGACGCGCTGGCGCAGTTCGTTCCTGAGCAGGGTACGGCGGCGGCGTGATGAAGACGGCGGATCAGTCGGCGGGGATGCGTTGGGCGCGCTGGTCCGCCGTGGTCATCATCGTCATCATCGGGACGGCCGCGTTCGTACTGTCCTTCGCTGCGTTGCGTGATCTGGCGATTCTTGCCAACACTCCGAAGCAGTGGGCGTGGCTGTTCCCGGTGATTGTCGACGGCACCATCATCCAAGCAACCATCTCCGCGCTGGTGCTGGCTGCCAGTCCCGAACGCCGGTGGTTCCTGTGGGTGCTCGGCACCGGGGCGATGGTCTCGATCGCAGGCAACTCACTGCATGCGGTCGCGGCCGGCCGAATCCTGCCGTGGTGGGCCTCGGCCCTGGTCGCGGCTATCGCTCCGATCTCGCTCCTGGTCGACACGCACGGGTTGGCGGTGTTATTCCGTGCAGCCCAACATGATTCGGCCCCGGTGCCGGATTCGGCGCCCCAACCAGTCCCGGAGCCGGTCACCGAACCTGCCACCGTTCCAGCCCTGCAAAAGGCTCCCGCGCGTCCTGCTGCTCGTCGTCGTGCGGTGTCTCCGCGTCGCGATCCGGCCAAAGTGGCTCGGGCTGTCTCGATGCGTGCTGAGGGCAAGACGTACGCCGAAATCGGGAAGGCGCTTCATGTTTCGCCTCGCACTGCGGCGAACTACGCCTCTACTGCTGCACCTGCCGCTACTGCGGCCGAGTCTCGTCCGCTGACTGCGGTGGCTCCGGCTGCCTCGGTGCAATCCATTCATTCATCGCGACCAGTGCAGTCGATGCTGCCGATCGCCGTCCCTGTCGGGGGTAACTGACATGTCCATTCCGAACCATGACGTCCCCGTGGCCGGTGGCCTGCGTAACGTGAAATACGTTCCCGCACCGCCGTTTCAGCCGGTCGAATCCTCAGCGGCGGTGTCGTTCCGCATCGGTGGTGTCGAGGTCCGCCTCAGCGTCGAGGACGCCCGATCGCTGTCGCATGTCCTGCCGAACGTGCTCGCTGAACACTCGGTGGCGCTGGCGTTCGCACCGCTGCGGGGGGTGGCGTGATGTCGGCCCTCGTGAGTTTGTTCGTCACCGGTGGAACGGTGGCCGCTGCGGGTGGGTTGGTCTGGATGCGCAACCTCGGTACGGGTACTCGCCCGGCTACCGCTGCCGACATCGCCGCTGATGCTCCGGTCGAATTGCGCACCGCCGTCTTCGTTCTCGCTGATCCGCTGCAAACCAATCTCATGCTCGCCGCGCTTCGCCTCGGGTCCGTGGAGGGCGGGTTTCCGCAGCTCGAGCGCTACGACTACTCCACGTTCGGACTGGAGGTCGACCTGCTCATGCTCGGTGGTCAGTCCCTGGCCGATTGGTCCAATGACGAAACCCTCAACCAGTTCGCTACCTATCTCGGGGTACCGAAGGTGACAGCGTCGTCGCCGGAACCGTCCTGGGTCCGTCTTCAGGTGCGGGTGTTCGACACCCTCGCTACCCCGGCAACGATGCCGGAGGTGGTTCACAACGGTGTGGACCTGGAGGCGGTCCCGGTCGGGATCACCGAGGACTACGACACCTGGCGGCTGCGCATCCTCTACTCCCATATCTTGCTCGCCGGTGCCACCGGATCGGGCAAGGGCTCGGTGCTGTGGTCGATCCTGGCCGGTCTCGGGGTAGCGATCCTTGCGGGCCTGGTGGAAGTCCGCCTGGCTGACCCGAAAGGCGGTGCCGAGTTCGGACGTGGTGAGGATCGGTTGTTCACCCGCTTCGCTGTCGATTCCGGCTCGATCCTGGCGCTGTTGTCCGAAGCAGTCGAAGAGATGGACGAGCGGCTGGTCCGGATGCGCCAAGCCGGGGTGCGCAAGCACGTCCCTACCGTCGATGAGCCGTTGATCCTGATCATCATCGACGAAGCCGCGTCGCTGTCGTCGTATGCCGAACGCGATGAGCGAGAAGAGTTCCGGCGCTTGACCGGCCTGTTGCTGTCCAAGGGCCGCGCGGCGGCGGTGTCGGTGATCGCGGCGTTGCAGGACCCGTCCAAAGAGACCATGCCCAACCGGCAACTGTTCCCCGTCCGCATCGGCCTGCGTCTGGACGAACCCAACCAAACCGCCATGGTCCACGGTCAAGGTGCCCGTGATCGTGGTGCACGTTGCGATGAGATCAACGAACACACCCCCGGCGTCGGCTACGTCGGTGAAGACGGCACTACCGGATTCGTTCGGGTCCGTGCGTTCTGGGTCTCCGACGAGGCCGCTGACGCCATCGTCGACACCTACTCCCCTGCACCTGAAATCGCCGGTCCTACTGAGGATTACAGCGGTTTCGACCCCGATGACCTCGGTGACGAGAACGAAGGGCCGGTGGCGGCATGAAGGGAGGCTTCGTGACCGAAGTACACGTGGTCATCTACTGCGACGGCTGCGGCGACATCTACACCGAGGACACCGGCGAGTCGATCTGCTTCGACTCGGTCCATCAAGCCGTGTCCTACATCAACACCCGCTCCGTTGGCGTCGGCTGGATCTACGACGGGGACCTGGTCCGCTGTGACGGCTGCCTGGCCACCGCGCACTGCGACGAACACGGCCACACCTTCCCCCGCCGCCATGTCCCGGCCCGCCTGCTGAAGAACACACCCACCTCTCGCGCCTGCACGGTGTGCGGCGTTGCTGAATCGGAGATCCAGTCATGAACAACACCTTCCGCCGTATCGACGACCTCGACGACCTCGACGCCTTCGACCGTGACGACATCGACGCCGCCCGGCATATCGCCTCGGTGCGACGGCTGCTCGATTCCGGGACCGGCTGGACCGACGACCTCGACGACACCGATTGGAGGCGGGCGGCATGAATCCGCGCGGACAAACCCAGTGGGGTCTGTTGATCGGTCAGGCGGTGCGCCCGTTGCCCAAGGCCCGAAACGTCACCGACGCCGCTCTCTACGCCTGCAACCTCAAGACCACCAAGAGGGTGAAAACCGCTGTGGTGTACCGCGATTCCGAAGCGGAGACGTGGCGCAAATGGATCGACGAAACCCCGGTGCCGACACAACTCGCATTCGACCTGCACGACAAGGAGGCCCGGTGATGGCCACGAAAACCACTGACACCAAACATGATCCGTTCGACCTGCTCGGCCTGGCCGTCCTAAACACCGTGTGGTGGACGATCATCGGTATCGGAGTCACCGCCTGGTGGGCGCTGCTGTTCCCCATGGTCTCGATCCCGATCGGCCTCACGGTCGCGGCCGGCCTTTTCATCGGCTGGCCCTGGGCGGTCGTGGTCGTCGCGGTATCCATCGCGGGGATGGTGCTCTGGCGTGCGAAGCATCCGGAGACCTTCGAGCGGTGGATAACCTCGCGGGCACGAACCCGATTCCTGACCTGGTTCCGCTACCGGCGTCGTTGGACCCAGCTGCTGGCTGCCTGCTCGCTGACCATCACCCGCGACGACAAGACGTTCGTTCCCCGGTTGCTGTCGGTGCGCATCGGAACATCTGGGGATGTGGTTCAGGTGCGGATGCTCGAAGGCCACTGCCCCGCCGACTGGACCAACCGCGTCGAGCACCTGGCCCACGCCTTCGGTGCCCTGGAATGCCGCGCCACCATCGCCGCCCCGGCTGTCGTGGAACTCGCTTTCCGCCTTGATGATTCGCTTGCTACGCCGATCGACCTGCCGCGCCTCGGTGGCGGTCGCTGGATGAAGGACGCTGCCTAATGAACGACACCGCCGCCCAGCGACGTGCCCTACCCAACCTGTTCGAGGTCGCCCAAGCTGCCGCTGAGCAGTACGACGTGTGCAAGCGCCCGATCGCGATGCGGATCGAGGACCCGAAGACAGGCACGGTCACCTACGAAGGCTCCCCATGCAAGTCGACGATCGAATCGGTGTGCCCAGCCTGCGCGAAGTCCAACCGGTTACTGCGCATCGCGCAATGCCGTGAGGGCTGGCATGCCGCTACCGAACCCGTCGACCCGAAGGCCGACCCGACCGACGCACAAGTCGCGCTGCTGGCCGCCCGAGCTGATCTCGTTGAGCAGTACCGCCAAGCGTTCGCCGAGGGTGACGAGGAGCTCGCGGCCGGTATCGCGGAGGTGATCCGGGACTTGGATGCCGAGCTGCGCGCGACGGGTCTGCGTGGCCGCCTCCCGGCCCTGGACGCGGTCACCAAGGAACGTCGTCGGCGCTCTACTCGTCGGCGTCAGGATGCGCCGGATCTGCCTCGCCGCAAGGTGTCCAAGCGGACTGTCGGCAAGGAGATCGGCGGTCACCTGTCCTCGATGTTCGTGACGCTGACCATGCCCGGCTACGGCAAGATCCACCGTGACGGCGCGGTCAACGACAAGGGCGAACCTTGCTCGGACGGCTCCCCGATCGACCCGGACAGCTACGACTACCCCAGTGCCGCACGTGATGTCGTGTTCTTCTCCCGGCTCGTAGATCGCTGGATTCAGAACCTGCGCCGTTGTGTCGGCTACGACGTGCAGTACTTCGCCACCGTGGAACCGCAACGCCGTGGTGCTCCGCATCTGCACATCCTGATCCGGGGTGTGATCTCGCGCGAGATCCTCAAGCAGGTCACCGCGGCTACTTACCATCAAGTCTGGTGGCCGCGTTTCGACGCTGAGGACCAGGTGTACGGCGGCAAGCACATGCCGGTGTGGGACCACAAGAAGGCCACCTTCGTAGACCCCGAGACCGGGCGGGCGTTGACCTACTGGGATGACGCCCTGGACATCCTCGACGCTGTCGATGACCTTGAGCCTGCGCATACGGTGCGGTTCGGGTCGCAGATGGATCGCAAGCAGATCACCGGCATCGCTGCTGGGACGGAAAAGGCCGGCCGAACCATTGGCTACGTCACTAAGTACCTGGTGAAGTCGATCGCGGAAATCGTCGAGCCACAGTCGGATCGTGCCGCAGAGCATTACGACCGATTGCATGCGCAGTTGCAGCACACCCCATGTTCACCGCGCTGCGCGGTCTGGCTCAAGTACGGCATCGTCCCCCAGGGCGCCAGCGACAAGACCGTGCCCGGACGTTGCAAGGGCAAAGCACATCGGCGAGACACCCTCGGCCTGCCCGGTCGACGAGTGCTCGTGTCCCGGCGTTGGTCCGGCAAGACACTGCCCGACCACAAACAGGACCGGGTCGAGTTCGTTCGGCAACTGCTCGCCGACGCCGGAATCGTCAAGCCGGATACAAGTCACTTCAAGGTGACCCCGGTTGAACCGGGTGACAAGTCCCGGCCCTTGCGTGAGCACCTGATCATGGGCGCAATCGCCAAGCGCACCACATGGCGGGCGCAACTCCTCAGAGCCCAACTTGCCGCCGATCCACCGGGGGCGCAAGAAACTTCGGCAACTCGGCAAGCAGCGTAGGGAGGACCTGAAATGAGCGACAGATTCATAACCGTGCAGGCAGCGGCCGACGAGTTGAAAGTCAGCCGATACGTCATCTACCAGCTGATCTGGGCTGGTGAGGTGCAGTCAGTGAAGCTCGGGCGATGCCGCCGGATTGTCCGGCAGTCATTCGATACCTACGTCTCCGACCTGATCGAGCAGGCGGCGTGATGGCGGAGAAGAAGTCGCGCAAGCGCAATCCGAACGGGTCGGGCACCATCAGTTCCCGCAAGGACGGCCGCTATGAGCTGAAGCTGTTCGTGACTACGCCTGACGGCAACCGCAAGCGGATGAGTGTGTACGGCGCTACGTGGGAGGAGGCTGACGCCGAACGGACCCGGCTCAAAGAGTTGCAGCGCAAGGGCGTTCCGGTCGATGTCGGCACCGCGACAGTCCGCCAGTACCTCGAGCATTGGCTACTCGACGTTGCCAAACCGCAGGTTCGTCCGACGACGTACGTGACCTACGAACTTCTCGTCCGGCTGTACATGGTGCCGGGGCTCGGTAAGCACAGGCTGAAGTCGTTGCAGGCCAGTCATATTCGTACCTGGTTGAGCAAGGTTGCCGGGCAGTGCCAGTGCTGCGCGCAGAAGAAGGACGAAGCACGGGCAAAGAAGGGTGGGGCCCGATGCTGCGCGCGCAGGCCGACCGATTGCTGCGAGCAATTCCCCGGTACCGGAACACGGCGGGCGATCTTGCGGGTGCTGCGGGCTGCGCTACAAGATGCGGTGGAAGAGGAGGTTCTGGTCCGCAATGTCGCCCGGCAGGTGAAGATGCCGACCGGGGGCATTCGCAAGGTGAAGGCGTGGGATCAGCAGGAGGCTGAACGATTCCTCGCGGCGGCCAGAGACCACCGGCTGTATGCGCTGTGGTCGGTGGGATTGGCGATCGGCCTGCGGCGTGGTGAGGCGCTCGGGCTGCGGTGGAGTGATGTCAACTTGGTCGCGGGCAAGGTCGATATCAACCAAGCCTTGTACCGGATCGGTGGGACGCTGGGGATGCACGAGGTGAAGTCGGAATCCTCGGAGTCGACGGTGCCGTTGCCGCCGAAGCTGGTGGAGATACTTCGGCAACATCAGCAAGACCAGCTGAACGACCCGGATATCGCGGAGGCGAACAAGCTCGGGTTGGTGTTCACCTCCGGCCGGGGCACGCCGCTGGAACCACGCAACGTCAATCGGTCGTTCGCGGCGCTGGTGAAGAAGGCGGGTGTCCGTCCGGTTCGGCTTCATGATCTGCGGCACTCGTGCGCGACCCTGCTGTTCTCGATGGGGGTCGACGCGGCGACGGTGCAGCGGATCTTGCGCCACAGCTCGATCACCGTGACCACGGGCACCTATATCGACGTGATCGAGCAAGTCCAGCGCGATGCAGTGACCGGCATGGACAGCCTGTTCGAGTAGCCGTTGTCGTCAAATGGTGTCGTCAGACATGCGAGAAGCCCCCTCTCGAAAACTCGGAAGGGGGCTTCTACGTGGGTGCGGCTGAAGGGATTCGAACCCCCAACCTTCTGATCCGTAGTCAGATGCTCTATCCGTTGAGCTACAGCCGCATGGTTATTCAGTTGTGTTGCCGGTTGCCCGGGTTGTGGCGGAGGCGAGAGGATTTGAACCTCCGGTCCCGGTGAAGGGACAACTCATTAGCAGTGAGTCCCATTCGGCCGCTCTGGCACGCCTCCTGGAGCCTTCTCTTTCGAGGGCACCGGTCCTTTCGAACCGCCGAGCATGAAGATTACAGTAGCCGTTGTCCAGATCGCAAAACGGCTGGTTATCAGCGTAAGTTGCTGTCGAACCAGTCGAAAATCCGGGTCTGTGAGTCGACCAGACCGTAGTCGTCCTCGGTGGCCTGATGGTCGGCTCGGTGGCGCAGGCCGGGGTAGCTGACGACCAGGCTTGCCACGGCGGCGCGGCCGGTCGCGTCGCGCAGTCGCTCGACCTCGACCGGCGGGGTGGCCGGGTCGTCGCTGCCGAACAGGCCGAGCCAGGGCGCCTGCAGGTGCGGGGCCACTCGGACGAGGGCGTCGGCCTGGTCGGTGAGCGGCTCGACGATGCCGGGCGCCGCGACGCTGACCGCCGCGCCGACCGGACGGTTGGTGGCGACCAGGAACGCGGCGGTGCCTGCGGAGTCGAAGCCGAGCACCCCGATGGTGTCGGGGAACACGCCCTGCCGGGTCAGCCAGTCGAAGCAGGCATCGAAGTCGTCGAAGAGCTCGTCGCCGAACACCTCGACGACCGACTCGCGACTGGTCCGATGGAACAGGTTGGGCGCGACCACCGTCCAGCCCTCCGAGGCCAGCGCGCTCATCAGGGCCAGCAGCGCACCGGTGAACTCGCGGGATTCGTGCAGCATCACGATCCCGCCTCGGGCATTGCCCTCGGGCTCGACCACGATGATGGGCACCTGGGTATCGGCGGCCCGGGGTATCGAATCGGTCGCGGCTTCGGGCGACGGGTCGTCGCGGCGCAGGGGGGCTAGGTCGTTGTAGGTGCCCGACATGAATCCAGCGTAGGGCGACTTGCTGATCTTCGGTAGAAATTGCTGTTGAGGGCCTATCGGCCACAGAATTTCCGGTACGCACGCAAGGCTTTGCGGCACGCCACCTATGGTTGGTATGTGACAGCGTCTACTCGGCCGGACCTCGATTCGATTCCGGCGTATGTCCCAGGCCGCGACCATCCCGGCGCGGTCAAGCTCGCCAGCAACGAGACGACCTTCGGCCCGCTACCCGCGGCTGCCAAGGCGATCGCCGAGGCGGCCGAGCTGGCCAACCGGTATCCGGACAACCAGGCGCTCGAATTGCGCGCCGCGCTGGCCGATTTCCTAGGTGTCACGCAGGCGAACGTCGCGGTGGGCTGCGGCAGTGTCGCGCTGTGCCAGGAACTGGTGCAGATCACCTGTGACGCGCCGACCGACGAGGTGCTGTTCGCTTGGCGCTCGTTCGAGGCGTATCCGATCGTCACCAAGGTTGGCAACGCGACCGCCGTTCAGGTGCCGCTCGCCCCGGGCTACCGGCACGACCTGGACGCGATGGCCGCGGCGGTCACCGAGCGAACCAAGCTGATCTTCGTCTGCAACCCGAACAACCCGACCGGTACCGCGGTCGGTACGGCCGAGCTGACCCGGTTCCTCGACGCGGTGCCCGAGCGGGTGCTCGTGGTGCTGGACGAGGCGTACTTCGAGTACATGCGGCTGGCCGAGGAGGACTTCCCGAACGGCATCGAGCTCGGTCGCGCCCGACCCAATGTCGTTGTGCTGCGCACCTTCTCGAAGGCGTACGGGCTGGCCGGGCTGCGCGTGGGATACGCGGTCGGCGATCCGGCGGTGATCACGGCGCTGATGAAGGTGCACATCCCGTTCAGCGTCAATCGGGTCGCGCAGGCCGCGGCGATCGCCTCGCTGGACGCGCGGCACGAATTGCTGGATCGCACCCACTCGCTCGTGGTCGAACGCGATCGCGTGCGCGACGCCCTGCTCGCGGCGGGCTATGTCGTTCCGCCGAGCGAGACCAACTTCGTCTGGCTGCCGTTGGGCGAGCGCAGCGCCGAGTTCGGCGAAGCGAGTGCCGAGTCTGGTGTGCTCGTTCGCCCCTACGGCACCGACGGGGTGCGCGTCACCACCGGCGATCCGCACGAGAACGACCTGTTCCTGAGCTTCGCCACCGATCCGGCGGTGCTCGAACGCTTTCTGAGTTAGGCCCTCAGACGCCGAGGGCACCCGCGACGACGGGCCACGACTGGACCAACTCGTCGGCCCAATAGGGCCACGAGTGGGTTCCGGTCGCCCGGAAGTCCTCGGTCACCGGGATACCGAGGGCGCGAAGCCGATCGGTGAGCCTGCGGGTGCAGGCATTGGTCGCGGCCTCCAGCGGGCCGCCGAAGCTGATGGCAGTGGCCACGTCGACGTCGGGTTCCCCCGGCACGTCGTGGATGCCGGGCACCCCGCTGCCGACGGACATGTAGATCGTCTTGCCGCGCAACGCTTCCGCGTGCAGCGTGACGTCGTGGTCGAGCCAGGCCGGGTCGTCCTGCGCGCCGAACATGTTGTCCGGCTCGCCCTGGTAGGTGGCGATCACGGCTCTGGCTTGCGCCTGGCCGAGGTCGGTGCCCATGGAGAAGCAGCCGCTGTGCGCCGCGATCGCGGTGTAGAGCTGCGGGTGCCGGACGGACAGCATCATCGCGGCCTCGGCGCCCATGGAGACACCCATTACGGCGTTGCGTCCGTTGCCCTTGAACCTCGCGTCGATCAGCGGCGGCAACTCGCGGGCCAGGAAGGTGTCCCACATGTTCGTGCCGAGCACCGGATCCGGCTTCTTCCAGTCGGTGTAGAAGCTGGCCGGGCCGCCGACGGTGAGCACGACGTTGACGTCTTTGTCCTCGAAGAAGCGGTTGGCGTGGCCGAGGTCGGTCCAGTTGTTGCTGGTCGGGTTGGCGCTGCGGCCGTCGAGCATGTAGACGGTCGGCCGCGGTCTCGACGTGTCCCGTGGCAGCAGCACCTGCACCTCGACGGTGCGGCTCATGGCGGGCGATTCGACGAAGACCCGCAGCCACCGATCGTTGATCGGTTCGATGCGGTCGATCACCGGTTTGGCCGGCCGGTCCGTGGTCGGCTCGGCCGGGGCTGGGCCGTCCGCGGAGCCGGAGCTTGGTTTGGAGGGATCAGTGGGGGCCGCGGACAACTGGGGAGCGCCGAACGCCACAGCACCGGAAACCAGTGCCGCGCTGACCAAGACGCTGGAAACCCAGCGCCGCACCCTGCGCCGAGACAGCATGCGACCATCCTGCCAGAAATGCGCAGATCGATCGCCTGGCCATAGCGGGTCGCCATAAGATGTGACCAGGGCCACGTTTGAGCTTCGGCGAGCTCGGAATTCGGCACTGCCAGCACCGTTGCGTTTCCGCGCGCGAGCACGCCGCGAAGGCGATCCCACCTAGTGAGCACCGCAGGCTCGGCATCGGTGTAGCCGAGATCACCCGTTCCATCGGCCGACCGGTTCGTCGGAACAGCGATCCGGGCAGGCGCCACCGGCCAGGTGCGGCGACTGCCAGTTCGCGCACAGCAAACTCTGGCTATCAGAACGCCGTGCGGCGTCAATGGGACTCGACGACACCCGATTTCGGACCGCGACTTGGGCCAACCCAGCAAATCCAGCAAATCTGGGCACACTGCCAGCACACTCGCCGTACGCTACTCTCCGGGTCTCCTCCGGGCATGAACAAGGACGAGCATGATCGCAGATCCGCACCATCGGCACCGAGGTCACCTCGCTGCGCGTAGCCGCGACAAGTGGGAAGGCCGTTCGGTACGGAGTCGCGAAATGCCCGATGGCAGCGCACTCCTCTTCGAGCCGAAGCTATTTCGCCGCATCACTGGTGTTCCCCGCCGCCGCGGGCCGCCGACGGGTGCCGGTGTCGGCCGCGCGCCTACGCGAATTCTCCCGCTCGAACTTGTCTGTTTCACCGCAGTACCGATGCCCGACCGGAGAAAACCGTGAATCCTGTGTTACCTGGAACACCGCTCGAAACTTCCCCTGACACAAAGCCTTTCAGCACCGACCTGAAACGTCGGCTCCGTGATTGCGACGAATTCTTCCGCAAGCCGGAATTGGCACATTTATCGCCGCAGCGCCGCCGTATCGCACTGGACCAACTCGAACAAACCGGTGGCTATCTGCAGACCGCCGAGGAAATCCTGATCGGCGCCAAGCTCGCCTGGCGTAACCACGCCCGCTGCGTCGGCCGAAAACATTGGCGCTCCTTGAAATTGCTCGACGCGCGGCGCGTGCGGTCCGCGCGCGATCTGGCCGAGGTCTGCTGGCAGCACCTGGAGCTGGCCACCAATGGCGGCGCCATTCAATCGATGATCACGGTCGGTCCGCCGCGACAGCCCGACGGGCGCGAATTCCGGATCGTCAGCCCGCAGCTCATCCGGTACGCGGGCTACCGCAACGGGGACGGCACGGTCACCGGCGACGCGGCCAATGTGGCGCTCACCGAATTCGCGATGAAGCTCGGCTGGCGCGGTGCCAGAACACCATTCGATATTCTGCCGCTACTGGTCAGCACACCGGACGAGCCGATCCGCTGGTTCGACATTCCGCCGGAGCTGGCCAGGGAGGTGGAGCTGGAGCATCCGGAGTTCGAGTGGTTCGCCGGACTCGGCCTGCGCTGGCACGCGCTGCCCGCGGTCGCCAACATGAATCTCGAAGTCGGCGGCGTCACTTACCCGTTCGCGCCATTCAACGGCTGGTACCTGGGCGCGGAGATCGGCGCGCGTAATCTCAGCGACACCAATCGCTACAACATGCTGCCGCTGATCGCCGAAATGATGTCCCTGGACACTCGATCCGAGCGCACCCTGTGGCGCGACTCGGCCCTGGTCGAGCTCAACCGCGCGGTGCTGTACAGCTTTCGGAAGGCGGGGGTGTACATCGTCGACCACCACACGGTGGCCAAGCAGTTCTGCGATCACGTGAAACGGGAAGAGGCCGCCGGTCGCACCTGCCCCACCGACTGGAGCTGGATCAACCCGCCGATCTCCGCGGGGCTGACGCCGACCTTCCATCGGTACTACGACCCGCCGGATCTCGATATCCGGCCCAACTTCGTCCGCCGGGATTTCAGCGGGGACTCGGATGCGTGATTATTGCGGCCAGGTGCCGGTCAGCGACTTGTAGCCGGTCGCGCCCGCCCGATCGATCGCGGCCTTCACCAAGCCGAAGATGGCTCCTTGCAGGGCCGCGGCGATCAACACCTCGCTCCAGGTGTAGTTCTTGGCGGTTGCGCTCGGCGCTTGATCTTCGCCGCTGACCGCTCGCCACACGCGGGTGAACGCGAGGTTGGCCACCAAGCCGCCGACCACACTGACCAGCAGACCCAGCGGCTTGTACAGCGTCTTCACGACTGCCGTCTGCGCAGGATCCACCAGACGGCGAGGGCGGCGAGCACCGCTGCCCCGGCGACCGCGGCGGGCTGCCTGCGAGCAACGCCAGCGGCCTGCCTGCCTCGTTCGACGACCGGTTCGGGCGTCGCGGCCTCGGCTTTGTCGGCCAATTCGCGGGCCTGTGTCTTGGCTTGCTGAGCTTTCTCCTCGGCTGCCTGTTTGGTCTCGGCGGCCAGGTGGGTCGCGGATTCCTTGGCCTGCGCGGCCTTTTGGCTCGCTGCCTGCTTGGTCGCGGCCGCCTTCTTGCTCGCGGCCGCCTTGGTCTCCGCCGTCTTCCGGCTCGCGGCCGCCTTGGCCTGTGCTGTCTTCTCGGCGGCGGCTTCGACTGTCTCCGTGGCCTTTTCCCGCGCCGCGTCGGCGGTGTCGTGCAGTTTGTCCTCGGCCCGGCCCTTGACGTCCAGCTTGTCGGTGAGCTCCGAAACCGTTTGGCCGAGTTGCTCTCTGGTCTCGTCCCGGTCCGTGCGCAGAGCTTCCTCGTCGATCGGGCCGCTCACGATCGGCTGGTCGGCTTCGGCGGCTTTGTCACCGGCACGGCGCCCTTGATCGCTCATCGGCGTCTCCCGTCCTTGATGGTTTCGATATCGCGTTTGACGTCGGCGGCGGCCTGCTGCGGCACCGGCGGAACGGCTTCTTGGACGTCCTTCTTCCCCAGCACCGCGAGCACGGCGCCGACCACGAGCAGCACCCCGCCGACGATCAGCGCGGCGGCCCACGCGGGCAACGGAATCGCCAACGCGAATATCGCCGCGGCGATCAAGGCCGCACCACCGTAGAAGGCAAGGAGCGCCCCCGCCCCGGCGAGGCCGGCGCCGCGGCCGATCAGCTTGCCCTTGTTCTGCACCTCGAGCCTGGCCAGCTGAAGCTCGTCGCGAATCAGCCTGCTTATCTGCTCGGTAGCGTCGTTGACCAATTCGCCGACCGACCGCGTCTGCGCCGGTGGGCCGTTTCGCGCTTCCGTCATGTGGCACCTCCCAGTCGACGGCCGGTTACCCGGCGTCGCGGGAGGCAAACACGCGGAGTCGCCTAGATGGGTTGCCAGTGAAAGCCTTGGGCCTCGCTGTAGTCGCACACATATTCTTGGCCGCTGTACCCGGGCCCGTCCCATGCGTGCCAGCCCAAGCCGGCTTCAACGCATTCCATGTCCGTGGGATATGCGGTGGCGTTCGGCGCCGCGAGCGCCAACGAACCGGCGATGGCCGCTGCCGCGACAATGACGAACGGCATCTTCTTACGAAGCATGCTCATGAATCCTCCCCAGGATTAGGTTACTTCCCCGACCATCGAACCGTATCCGTGGGCAATTGAAATTGCCAGCAGCACTGGCACTTTCGGCAGTGCACTGCCATCTTTCGGCAGTGGCGAGCGCCGACGAGCGGCGCGAGGATCGGCGGTGGTCACCGCGTGGCTCCCGCGCCACTCGTCGCGGCGGTCAGCTGCCGAAGCTGCCGGTCGGCGGCTTGGGGGCGGCGGGGGTGACGACGATGTCGACCGGAGCACCCAACTCGTATCCGCCCGCGGGGCTCGTGTCGGCACACCCGCCCCGTGCGGTGATGGTGGATCCCGGCTCGAGACCGGTCAACGAGGTCTTGATCGTCTGGCCCGGCTGGGCCAGCGACTCCAGCTTGCCCTCGCCGAAGAAGACGTGGTTCTTGTCGGGGCCGACGCCCGCCTCGGCCCAGCACTGGCCGCGATCGTTCGTGTTGTGCAGTGTCGCCGTGACCGTTCCCGGCGCGGTGACTTCGAAGGTGACCTCGGGAGCCTTGAACTGGGCCGCCGCGAAAGCCGGTGCGGCGGTAAAGGGCGCGAATGTCACGGCCGCGACGGACGCGGCGAGCAGGATGGATCCATGGAGTCGTCTGTTCATCACACGACCGGATCCTGCCCGGTAATGGCTTCGAGCACAACGGGTTCCATCGCCACAAAGCCATCCAACGAGCAACCGCAGGACCGGGATGGTTTCGCGAAACCGGCCCGACCTGCGGTCTACCAGCGGAGACGGAGGGATTTGAACCCCCGGTCGATCTCTCGACGCTCGCTTTCAAGGCGAGTGCATTCGGCCGCTCTGCCACGTCTCCTCAGTGCACGATGGTAGCGGACGGCTCAGGCGGGTCGCGTGCCGATTTCCTGATCGATGCGGGCGAAGACTTCGGCGATGACTTCCAGCTGGTGCGGGGTGAGCAGGTCGACGAAGTCGCGGCGGACGGCCTCGACGTGACCGGGGGCGGCGGCTTCGAGGCGGCGCAGGCCCTCGTCGGTGAGCTCGGCGAGGACGCCGCGGCCATCCTCGAGGCAGGTGTTGCGGCGCACCATGCGCTCGCCTTCCAGGCGGCGGATCTGGTGGGTGAGGCGGCTCCGGGAGGAGAGCACGCCGTCGGCTAGCTCGCTCATCCGCAGGGCACGGCCGGGGGCTTCGGACAGTAGCACCAGGATGCGGTATTCGGCGACGCTCAGATCGCTGTCGCGCTGTAACTGCCGGTTCAAGGTGGCCATCAGACGCTGGTGCCCGTCCATATAGGCCCGCCAGGCCCGTTGCTGCGCCGGAGTGAGCCACCTCGGCTCGGCTGCCGCGGGACTGCTCGGTTCGGAATGCACGCCGCTCATTCTATGTCGCTCCCAACTGCGGAAACGCGCTGTGGGGAAAGACGTATCAAGCAGCGGCACGGATCGGACGGGCGCTCGCGAGGGGCCCGCGGGCCGCGGCGGGGTGCGCGGGGGCAGTATGGAGTTCGTGCGTGCGATCAAGGTGAATGGTTCCGCCGGGCCCGACGCGATGGCGTGGGCGGACGCGCCGGATCCGGTGCCGGGGCATGGCGAGGTGCTGATCGAGGTAGCCGCGGCCGGGGTGAACCGGGCCGACCTGATGCAGCGTCAGGGGCTGTACCCGCCGCCGCCTGGCGCCAGCGAGGTGATCGGCCTGGAATGTTCCGGTGTGATCGCCGAGCTCGGCGACGGCGTGCACGACTGGCAGGTCGGGGATCGGGTGTGCGCGCTGCTGTCCGGCGGCGGCTACGCCGAAAAGGTGGTCGCGCCCGCCACGCAGCTGCTGCCGGTACCGGAGGGCCTCGACCTGGGCGCGGCCGCCGGGCTGCCCGAGGTAGCGGCGACGGTCTGGTCCAACCTGGTGATGACGGCGGGGCTGCGGTCGGGCCAGCTGCTGTTGATCCACGGTGGCGGCAGCGGGATCGGCACCCATGCGATCCAGGTGGCGCGCGGCCTCGGCGCCCGGGTCGCGGTCACCGCGGGCTCGGCCGACAAGTTGGCGCGGTGCAAGGAACTCGGCGCGAGCGTGCTGATCAATTACCGGGAGGACGATTTCGTCGACGCGGTACGAGCCGAGGGCGGCGCCGACGTCATCTTCGACAACATGGGCGCGGTCTATCTGTCCCGCAATGTCGACGCGCTGGCGAATTTCGGGCACCTGGTGATCATCGGTATGCAGGGTGGCGTCAACGGTGAGCTGAATATCGCTGCGCTGCTGCGTAAATGGGGTACCGTGCACGCCACCAACGTGCGCAACCGCCCGGCCACCGGCCACGGCAGCAAGGCCGAGATCATCGCCGAAGTGCGCCGCAACCTGTGGCCGTTGGTCGCCGACGGCACCGTCGCACCGGTCATCCACGCGGAAGTGCCGATCGCCGAGGCGGGCGAGGCGCATCGACTTCTGGAATCCGGCGAAGCCTTCGGCAAAGTCGTTCTGCGCGTACAGGACCTCTGACCGCGCACGAATCAGCCTGGCGCGAGTACATGAGAATTGTTGCGCGGGAGTCAGATCCGAGCGCGGGAGACCTACTCCAAGGCGGCGAGGGCGCGGCCGAGCTGGTCGATTTCGAACTTGGTGGTGTAGGGCGCGAGGCCGATGGTGACCGCGCCGCCTTCGTCGTTGACGCCGAGCGCGTCCAGCAGGCGGCTGCCGCCGTGCACTCCGCTGAGCGTGCCGATGCGGTTGTCGGCGAGCTTGGCGGCGACCTTCTCGGCCTGCATGCCCGCGAGAGTGAAACTGACGGTGGGGATTCGGGTGGAGGCACGGCCGATCACGGTCAGGTTCGGGATCTTGTCCAGCACGTCCATCAGGTGCTCGAACAGCTGATCGTGGTAGTCCTGCAGCGAGGTGATGGACATTTCCAGCCGCTGGCGCCTGCTGCCCCTGGCCCGCTCGTCGAGTCCGGCGAGGAAGTCGATCGAGGTGGTCAGCCCGGCGAGCAGGGCGTATTGGTGACCGCCGACCTCGAGCCGCTCGGCACCCTTGGCGTACGGGTTCAACGACATCGAGGGAATCCGGTCGAGGAAGGCCGGATCGCGGAACACCAGCGCGCCGATCTGCGGGCCACCCCAGGCGGGTGCGCTGAGCGCGACCACGTCGGCATTGAGTTCGTCGATGTCGATGAGTGCGTAGGGCGCCGCGCCGAACGCGTCCGCGACGAGCAGGCCGCCCACCTCGTGCACCCGGTCGGCGGCCACCCGGACCGCGGGCGCGGAGCCGACGATCGGCGAGGCGGCGGTGAGCGCGACCAGGCGCGCGGTGGGCCCGATCAACTCCTCGAACTGCCAGGACGGCATCTCGCAGGTTTCGATCTCCACCTCGGCCCAGCGCACGTGCGCGCCGTACCTATTGGCGATCCGCAACCACGGGGCGACATTCGCCTCGTCGTCCAGCCGGGACAGCACGATGCCGGTGCCGAGCCCGAGCCGCGAGCTCAACGACTCGGCCAGCCAGGCGAGCAGCACGGCCCGATCCGGGCCGAGCACAACGCCCGCCGGATCGCCGCCGACCAGATCCGCCACCGCCTCGCGGGCCGCGTCCAGAATGGCGGCGCTGCGCACCGCGGCACCATTGCGACCGATATGCGAAAAAGAGGAAGTTCGGAATCCTGTTGAGACGGCGCGAGATACCGCATCGGGCACCAGCATGCCCGCCTGCGGGTCGAGATGAATCCAGCCGTCGCCGAGGGACGGTATCAGGCCCCGAACCCTCGCGACGTCGTAAGTCATGTTGGCCACTCTAAGGGCAGCGGGCGAGCCTGTGTAACCGCGTTCCCCTCCGCTTCATAGCGGGGGCACAGCGACCTGGGACTCAGCATGGCAACCGACTTTCAGCAAATCCGAACCACACGACCCGAACAGAATAGAACGCCACCGGGTCGCCATGCGCGGCCTCGGGCATTCACGCTCGCAAGCGCTCCAAGAGTACCGGAGCAACCTGGTCGCAGCCGGTTATGCACAGGCCGGTGAACACCGGCTTAGCGCGTTCGGGAACGACGCGACATGATAGGGACCATGACGCAATCGGATGAGGCCCCGGACCACATCGTCGTTGTCGGACCGGACGGTCGTCCGTTGGTCATCCCGGCGGAGGCCGCGGCGGACGCGCCCTTCACCGCGCAGGTGGTGACCGACGAGGACAAGAAGGACGAGTCGGACGACAGGGACGATGCCGGCGAATCGCTCGCCGACATGGTCGAGCAGCCCGCGAAGGTCATGCGCATCGGCACCATGATCAAGCAGCTGCTCGAAGAGGTGCGCGCGGCTCCGCTCGACGACGCGAGCCGGGCCAGGCTGAAGGAGATCCACAAGTCGTCGGTGCGCGAGCTGGAGCAGGGCCTGGCCCCGGAACTGCGCGCCGAGCTCGAGCGGCTCACGCTGCCGTTCACCGACGAGGAGATCCCGTCCGACGCCGAGCTGCGGATCGCGCAGGCGCAACTGGTCGGCTGGCTGGAGGGCCTGTTCCACGGCATCCAGACCGCGCTGTTCGCGCAGCAGATGGCCGCGCGGCAACAACTGGAGCAGATGCGCCAGGGCGCGCTGCCGCCCGGCATCCACGCCGGCGACCCCCGCGGCGGTCCGGCCAACCATGTGACCGGCGGCTCCGGGCAGTATTTATGAGGTGCCCGACCCGCGTCCACGCGGGTCGGTAGGAATATCCAAGGGTAGTGTCGAGCACCGTGCCCGCCGCTGCCGCCCGCCCCGACTCGGACATGGGTTCGGGGCGTCCCGAAGAGAGCTCAGTGCGTTCAGATGACAGCTCAGATGAATCCGCGCGCTCGGAGGACGATCCCTCCGACGACAGCGCGGTGCGCGCCGATGACAGCGCGGCGGAAGAGGATCAGGTGACCCCGAGCGAGACCTCGACGGCGCGTGCCGAACCCGTGGACACCGAACCGTTCCCGTCCGATTCGCAGACCTATCGGCGCGCGTTCAAGGACTTCCGTATCGGTTTCGGGCAGCGGGAACTGTGGTTGTCGCTCGGCTGGCAGGACATCAAACAGCGGTACCGGCGCTCGGTGCTCGGGCCGTTCTGGATCACCATCGCGACCGGTGTGCAGGCCGCGGCGATCGGCCTGCTGTACTCCGCGCTGCTGAACCAGCAGATCAAGGACTACCTGCCCTATGTGGCGATCGGCATCATCGTCTGGAATGTGATCAACGCGAGCATTCTCGAGGGTGCCGATGTGTTCATCGCCAACGAGGGGCTGATCAAACAGCTGCCTTCGGCGCTGAGCGTGCACGTCTATCGCCTGGTCTGGCGGCAGCTGCTGTTCTTCGCGCACAATCTGGTGATCTATTTCGTGGTGCTCGTCGTGTTCGGCGTCTGGGAGAAACTGCACTGGACCGCGATTTTCGCCATTCCCGCGCTCGGGCTGCTCTTTCTCAATGCGATGTGGGTGTCGATCGTGTTCGGCATCTTCAGCACCCGCTACCGCGATATCGCGCCGATTCTCGGCAGCCTGACGCTGATGCTGTTCGTGCTGACCCCGGTGATGTGGAGCACGAAAAGCCTGACGTCGCAGGGTGGTGCGGTCGGTGACCGCGCGAAGCTGGCCGAGATCGTCCCGACGTTCCACTACCTGGAGATCATTCGCGCGCCCTTGCTCGGCGAGGACCAGCATCTTTATCACTGGGTGATCGTCGGCTCGATCACCGTGGTCGGCTGGCTGGTGGCGATCTTCGCGATGAAGCAGTTCCGCTCACGCGTGCCGTACTGGGTTTAAGAGGGGATCGATGACCGACCATGTGAGTATCGAAACCCGCCATGCCTGGGTCGAATTCCCGATCTTCGACGCTAAATCGCGGTCGCTGAAGAAGGCGTTCCTGGGCAAGGCGGGCGGCGCGATCGGGCGCAACCAATCCGATGTCGTTGTCGTCGAGGCGTTGAACGACATCACGCTGTCGCTGCAGGAAGGCGACCGGGTCGGCCTGGTCGGGCACAACGGCGCGGGCAAATCGACCCTGCTGCGCCTGCTCGCGGGCATTTACGAACCGACAAGGGGCAGCGCCCGCATCCGCGGCCGGGTCGCGCCGGTCTTCGACCTCGGGGTCGGCATGGACCCGGAGATCTCCGGGTACGAGAACATCATCATCCGCGGCCTTTTCCTCGGGCAGACGCGCAAGTCCATGCTGGCCAAGATGGACGAGATCGCCGATTTCACCGATCTCGAGGACTACCTGTACATGCCGCTGCGCACCTACTCGACGGGCATGCGGGTACGCCTGGCGATGGGCGTGGTGACCTCGATCGACCCGGAGATTCTGCTGCTGGACGAGGGCATCGGCGCGGTAGATGCCGAATTCATGAAGAAGGCCCGGCTGCGTCTGCAGAAATTGGTGGCTCGATCGGGCATCCTGGTATTCGCCAGCCATTCCAACGAATTTCTCGCGCAACTCTGCGATTCGGCGCTCTGGATCGATCACGGACGGATCCGGCAGCGCGGCGGTATCGAAGAAGTGGTGCGCGCGTACGAAGGACCGGACGCGGGCAATCACGTCGCGACCGTGTTGCGTGAGTTGGCGGCCGAACGCGAATTGGAAGCCGAAAAGACCATGGGAACCGAACGAGAACTGGAGCGGAATAAGGCATGAGTTGGTCAGGGCCCGGAGGAGGCAGCCCGCGTAACCACGCAGGGCCCCCAACTCATGCCGAATGGGCTCAGCATGAGTGAGCCGACCGGGCAGGACACCCCGATCGAGGCCGGGGCGCCAGCCCAGGTCGACGCCGCGCCGCAGAGCTCCAGTGCCGCAGCGCCGTACACACCGACGGGGACCGGTCCGGAGGCTCGCATCGTTGCCGTCGTGGTCACCCACAAGCGCCGCGAGCTGCTCGCTGAATCGCTGAAAGTCATTGCCTCCCAGGCTCGTCCGGTCGATCACCTGATCGTGGTCGATAATGCCAACGAGTCCGAGGTCGCCGACCTGGTGCGCGATCAGCCGATCGAGTCCACCTATCTCGGTTCGGCGCACAACCTCGGCGGCGCGGGCGGTTTCGCGCTCGGCATGCTGCACGCGCTGAGCCTCGGCGCGGACTGGGTCTGGCTTGCCGACGACGACGGCCGCCCCGAAGGACCGGAAGTCCTTGCCACCCTGCTGGATTGCGCGCAGCGGCACGGGCTCGTGGAGGTGTCGCCGGTGGTCTGCGACATCAACGAACCCGACCAGCTCGCCTTCCCGCTGCGCCGCGGGGTGGTCTGGCGGCGGCTGCGTTCCGAACTCGGCGACGAGGACTTCCTGCCTGGCATCGCCTCGCTCTTCAACGGCGCCCTGATCTCCGCCAAGGCCGTCGACGTGATCGGCGTGCCCGACCTGCGCCTGTTCGTGCGCGGCGACGAGGTCGAGGTGCACCGCAGGCTGGTCCGCTCCGGGCTGCCCTTCGGTACCTGCCTGCAGACCGCGTACCTGCATCCCAACGGCGCCGCCGAATTCAAGCCGATCCTCGGCGGGCGCATGCACACCCAGTACCCGGACGATCCGATCAAGCGGTACTTCACCTATCGCAACCGCGGGTACCTGATGTCCCAGCCCGGCATGCGGAAGCTGCTGCCCCAGGAATGGGTCCGCTTCTCCTGGTTCTTCCTGGTCACCCGCCGCGACCCGGCCGGCCTGCGCGAATGGTTCCACCTGCGCTCCCTCGGCCGGCACGAGCAATTCGGCAAACCCGACCAGCGCCCCTAGCGATAAATCGGTTGCGTGGGTGCTCGGCCCATGCCAAAGTTGGGACGACTGCGAGAGAGGCGAGGAGGTGTGACCGTGGCTAGGAAACTTCGGATTGTCGTGTCCGGACGAGCTGTGCTCGAGCACGCCGCCACACGGAACGCCACCTCATCCCTCAGTCGCTGAGTCCGCGTTGGGCTCAGTGCCCAACGAAAGATTCCTTCCATCATGGTCGAGAACGACCTTCTTGTTCCTTACGGCTGGACCGAAGCCGTAGCTGATGACTACGCCTCGATGATCGAGGAGAACTGCGTGCCCGCCCGGGTTATCCGGATGGATCGCAGTGAATGTGATGTCGCCACACCGGCCGGTGTCATCCGCGCCCGGTGCCCTCGGGCCGATGCCGAGGTCAGCGGGCTGTGCACCGGCGACTGGGTCACTATCGACGCCGAATTGACTGTGCGGCAGCTGCTTCCGCGACGGTCGGCGATCATGCGATCGTCGGTGTCCGGCCGGTCGCGGGGCCAGGTACTTGCCGCCAATGTCGACACGGTGTTGCTCTGCACCGCCGCCGACGCGGACGTCGACCTCGGGCGGATCGAGCGAATGCTCGCGCTGGCCTGGGAGAGCAATGCGCAGCCGATCGTGGTGCTGACCAAAGCCGATGCGGCAGTGGATATTCCACTCCAGGAAGTGCAGGCCATCGCACCCGGTGCGAGTGTGCTCGCGGTGAGCGCGAGCAGCGGTGCCGGGCTGGACGTGCTCGCGGCCATGCTCGACGGAACCGTCGCGCTCATCGGCCCGTCGGGCGCCGGGAAGTCCACCCTCGCCAATGCCCTGCTCGGGCAGGAAGTGTTCGCCACCAACGCCGTTCGCGCGGCGGACAAGAAGGGACGGCACACCACGGTGCATCGAGAGCTGCGGCCGCTGCCGAACGGCGGCACGCTCATCGACACGCCGGGCCTGCGCGGGATCGGGCTGTGGGACGCCGCCGAAGGCATCGAGAAGACCTTCAGCGATATCGAATCCCTCGTCGCCCGTTGCCGATTCGGCGACTGCGCGCACAACGGCGAGCCGGGCTGTGCCGTGCTGGCCGCCATCGATAACGGCGAACTCCCCCAGCGGCGCTTCGACAGCTACCGCAAGCTGGCCAAGGAGAACGCCTGGATGGCGGCCCGCGCCGACAAGCGCCTGGAAGCCGAGCGCAAACGCGACTGGCGCGTAATCGCCAAACAGCAGCGGCAGGGTTATCGGGAACGCGGCTCCCGCCGCTGAAACGCGCAGGGCGGGTGGTCCCCTGTCGGCGATCAGCGACCGCCCGCCCCGCGCACCAGCCCCCGCGGCTCGACCGCCCTATGCAACCCGTTGCATATGACGAGGGTTTACGCTTATTGTGCACACGGTGGAAGGCTGCGGGGCCTTACCTGCGGCGCTGACGAGGAGGAGCAGGTCAATGACGGAATCGGGATCCAAGCCGCTCGCGGGCCGGACGCTGATCATGTCCGGCGGTAGCCGGGGCATCGGTCTGGAGATCGCCAAGCGGGCCGCGGCCGATGGCGCGAACATCACCCTGATCGCCAAGACCGATCTGCCGCATCCCAAGCTGCCCGGCACCATCCATACCGCGGCGGCGGAGCTCGAGGCGGCCGGTGCGCAAGTGCTGCCGTTCGTCGGCGACGTGCGCATCGACGAGTCGGTGGCAGAGGCCGTGCGGCAGACGGTCGAGCGGTTCGGCGGCATCGACATCGTGGTGAACAACGCCTCGGCCATCGATCTGTCGCCCACCGACGCGCTGGCGATGAAGAAGTACGACCTGATGCAGGACATCAACACCAGGGGCAGCTTTCTGCTGTCCAAGACGAGCATCCCGCACCTGCGCGAATCGGCCGCGGCCGACCGCAATCCGCATATTCTCACCCTGTCCCCGCCGCTCAACCTCAACCCGAGGTGGGCAGGCATGGCGCTGGGCTACACCATCGCCAAGTACGGAATGTCGCTCACCACACTGGGTTTGGCGGAGGAACTGAAGGGCGACGGCATCGGCGTGAACTCGCTGTGGCCGCGCACCACCATCGCCACCGCCGCGGTGAAGAACCTGCTCGGCGGCGAGGAGATGATCGCGACCTCGCGCACCCCCGACATCTACGCCGACGCCGCTTACCTGGTGCTCACGTCACCGGCCAAATCGACCTCGGGCAACTTCTTCATCGATGACGATGTCCTTGCCGCGCACGGCATCACGGATCTCGAGCAGTACCGCGTGGTGCCAGGCGACGGCAAGCTCACCACCGACCTCTTCCTGGACGACTCGCCGCTCGGCAGGTAGTACCGAAAGCAGCGGGGACGGGCATGCTTTGCCCGTCCCCGCTGCCTTGTCCGAAATCAGTTGTCGTGCTTGGTATTCGTGATGCCGTACAGGCGTTCCCAGTTGGCCCGGCTGGTCAGCTCGGGCACCGCGGCGCGGTATTCCTGCTGCAGGGCGGGCAGTTCGTTGCGGAGCCTGCGCAGCACCTGGATGGTGCGGCGCAGCAGCTGACGGGCTCGTGCCTTGTCCCGCTGCCGGACTCGGACGCCGGACTGTGAGGCGTCGGTGACCACCACGTGGTCGAACAGCGAAACATGCCACCAGTACGCGTCTTCGCGGGTGACGCCGATGACGCCGTGCTGGGTGCGACCGAACCACTGGTTGATGGCCCGCTTGATCAGCACCAGCACGGGACGGCTCGGTTCGCCGGTGGCACGGCGCAATTGGATGTCACCGGAGCGCACCGGCGGGGTGGACGCCGGGTGCTTGATCGTCTCGGCATAGTCGGCCCTGGTGCCGCGAGCGGCGGCCAACGCGTCGATGCCGCCGTCCTGCAACACCTTCGGACCCTTCAGGAAGTCCTCGATGCCCTGCAATGTGGTGTGCACCAGACCGTACTGCATGGCGACCAGCTGCTCGGACAGCTCGCGGAACAGCTTGCGGGTGATCGCCTTGGCGTCCAGATCGGTGTGCAGCGAGCCGACGATCAACGAGTTGCGCGTGCTGAAGTAGCGCGCCCAGTCGTCGTAGTCCTTCCAGTAGAAGTCCGCGTGCCACACCGCCGCGTTCGGCAGGGTGACCGTGACGAAGCCGTTCTCGCGGGCCCGGATGCCGTATTCGACGTCGTCCCACTGGAAGAAGATCGGCACCGGCAGCCCGATCTTGGCGACCACCTCGGCCGGGATCAGGCAGGTCCACCAGGCGTTGTAGCCCGCGTCGACGCGCCGCTCCTGGTTCTTCTTCAGCATGCTGGTGTTGCGCAACGCCTTCGGCACCTTCTGCCCGTGCCGCAGCTGCTGCAGATGCACCTCTTCGGCGCCGACATTGAGGTAGTCAGGGTTGAGCAGGAACAGCATCTGCGCGCCGACCAGGGTCGGCTCCACCGTCATGTTGGCGAAGGCGTTGAGCCGCAACACCGTTTCCGGCTCGCACAGGATGTCGTCGTCCATCAGGATGACGTCGGCGTGCTCGTTGGCGGCGGACACCTCGTAGAGGCCGCGGGTAAAGCCGCCCGCCCCACCGAGATTGGGCTGGCGGATGTAGCGCAGCTTGTCGCCGAAGACCGGCACCACCTCTTGGTAGCGCGGCCGGTTCTGCACCAGATCGGTGCCCTGGTCCACCACGTACACCGCGTCGATCGCGGCCAGCACGACCTCGTCGGAGGCCAGCGCCGCGACCGTGTGCGCGCAATCCTCGGCCCGGTTGAAGGTGCAGATGGCGATCGCGACGGGCCGAATGTGATCCGGTGCGGCGGTGGTCCAGCTGACCTCGGTGATGCCGAGGTCGCCGCCGATGGCGTCGAATTCGATCCAGATCGCGCCGCCGTCGACGTACTGATCCAGCGGCGCGCTGAGGGTCAGCGGGCCGCTCGCGGTGACCTGCGCGGTGTCGATGATCCGGCGATGCCCCGCGATATCGGAGGCGACCAGGCGGACCCTGGCCTTCTTGGTCACGTCGAGCACCATGGTCACCCGCACCTCGGTGACGGTGGTCCAGCGCTGCCAGTAGCTCGCGGCGAAGCGGCCGAAGTAGGTGTTGGTGTGTGCGGCGGTCCCCTTCTCCAGCCGCAGCACCTGGCGTTCCCGGTGCGCGCGACCCTTGACGACGGCATACAGCTCGTCGCTCACCTTCGCCGACGGGCCGGTGAAGATGCCGCGCTGCAACACCAGCCGATCCGGCGCCAGGTGGTCGGAGCGCAGCGAGGCCGGGGCGACAACGGCCGGCGCTCGATCGTTCGTTTCGGTCACGGCTTGGGTAGCCGACTGATCCATGAAGTCCTCGAAATCGTTATCGTGCCGGACGGGACAGACTGCCCCTGGATGCCGTTCGCGGCGGGGGTGAGGATATCAACCAGCGTAGCTAGCTGCCTGTTCAGTGGTGGTGCCGACGTGTCTTTTACGGTTGCCGAACATTCGCTGAAGTCTCGGTATCGGGTGCGGCCACCGGCTCACGAGCGCCGGTGAAGACGAACCTGTCGTAGGCCCAGTAGCGGAAGATCACGGCCACGATCTGGCCGATGAGCGTGCCGGAGATGTTGTCCGACAGCGGCGAAGACAGGTCGAGCACGTACCGGGAGAAGCCGAGACAACCCAGTTGCAGGCCGATCGCGACGACATTGAAGACGGCGTAGAGAAGGTATTCGCGCCCGGGATTGTCCGTCTTCTTGTGCGCGAAGGTCCACCACTTGTTCCCGAAGTAGGTGACCACCGTCGCCACCGCGATCGCGATGATCTTGGCGGGCAATGGGTAGTGATAGAGCACCCCCTCGCCACCCCAGAACACCAGGAGGTTGTAGGTGCCCGCGTCGACCAGGAAGCCGATCGCCCCGACCACCAGGAACGCGCTGCCCTGCCGCAGCGCGGTGAGCACCTTGCGCACGATCGATGCTTCGGCGGGCGGCACGGTCTCGCCCGGCCGCGCGGTCGACTCACTGGTTGGCACGGCCCGACGGTACCGCAGCCCGCGCGCGTCGTGCCCCGACCGAAAATTCCGCCGCAGACGCGGTGAGGTCGGCCACGCGTCGACGTCGAGTTGCCTGTACCCTCCCGGTGTTCCCACATTCACCACCGATCGCGAGGATTGACCCGGGTGGACTCCACCGAGCTTCGTATTGCCGCCGTGGTGCCGTGCCACAACGAAGAAGCGTCCGTCGCCAAGGTCGTGGCCGACCTGCAGGCCGCCGTGCCGGGGATCGTCGTTTACGTCTACGACAATCTGAGCACCGACCAGACGGCCGAGCGCGCCCGCGCCGCCGGGGCGATCGTGCGCCACGAGTACACCAAGGGCAAGGGCAATGTGGTCCGCCGCGCCTTCGCCGACATCGAGGCCGATGTCTATCTGATGATCGACGGCGACGACACCTACGAGGCGTCGGCCGCGCCGCTGATGATCAAGACGCTGCTGGACGGCCCGTACGACCACGTGCTCGGCGTGCGCAGGCAAGACGAGAGCGGCTCGGCCTACCGCGCCGGTCACGAGACCGGTAACAAGGTGCTCAACGGCGTGGTCGGCAAGGTGTTCGGCGAGAACGTCGAAGACATGCTGAGTGGCTTCCGGGTGTTCTCCCGCCGCTTCGTGAAGAGCTTTCCCGCGGTCTCCCGCGAGTTCGAGATCGAGACCGAGCTGACGGTGCACTCGCTGCACCTGCGGGTGCCGCGGACCGCGGTGCCGGTCGACTTCCGGGACCGCCCGGCGGGCAGCGAGAGCAAGCTGCGCACCTATCACGACGGTCTCAAGATCCTGGCCCTGATCATCGGCCTGGCCAGGCACGAGCGGCCGGTCCTGTTCTACGGCCTGTTCGGCACCCTGAGCTGGTTGGTGTCGATCGTCCTGAGCATCCCGATCGTCGTCGAGTTCTACAACACCGGCACGGTGCCCCGGTTCCCGACGCTGTTCCTCGCCTTCACCCTGCTGCTGCTCGGCAGCCTGGCCTGGACCGCGGGCCTGATCCTGGACGGCATCCGGCGCTCGCGGCACGAGGCCGCGCGGCTGGTGTACCTGCGCTACTCCGCGGTGAGCGCGGACGACTTTCATCCGAACGGCAACGGCGGTGACGCCCGCACCGGCGGAGCCGGACGGTGACCGCCTCGGCGGAACGAGCCACGGCGGAAGACAGCGAATCGACTCCGGTGCGGACGCCGGCCGAGACGGCCCCCGTCTCGGCCAACGGCAATGGTGCGGCGAAGTCGGTGTCGGTCAAGACTTCTGACGGCTCGTCGACCGGGTTCGCCGGCCGCGCCGTGACGCGCTTCGGCGGCGCGACGATCGCCTTCACGGTGCTCGTCGCGATCTTCGGCGGCCTGTTCACCTATCTCACGCCCGCCTTCTGGGGCCATGACGAGATCACCCAGTTCGGCCGCGCCTATCAGGTCGCGCACGGCGGACTGCTGCCGCAGCGGATTCACGACGATCGCGGGGTCGCCTACGGCGGCGACGTCCCGAAGAGCATCACCGCCCTGATGGGCTACGCGCTGCGCGACTACACGACCAACCCCGAAGAGCCCGGCTCGATGGTCGAGGACCCTGGCGCGTACGACCGGCTCGGCGGCGCCGCGGTATCCGAGGCCACCGAACCCGTCTGGTTCACCAACACCGCCGCCTACTCACCGGTGCCGTATATCCCTGCCGCCGTTGGCATTCGGCTTGCCGAGGCGTTCGGTCTCGACGTCGGTGCGACGATCGCGCTGACCAGGCTCGCCGGGCTGGTCGCCTACCTGACCGTGGTCGGCTTCGGCCTCTACGCGTTGCGCAAGCACCGGGTGCAGTGGCTGGCCTTCACCGTCGCGGTGCTGCCGATCGCGGTATTCCAGGCGGGCACCGTCACCGCGGACACCATGACCAACGCGCTGGCCATCATGGTGTCGGCGCTGCTGGTGAAGGCGCTGTTCCTCGGCGACCGGCTCGGCCGGGTGGAAACCGGTGCGCTGCTTGCCGCGACGATCCTGCTGCCGGTGAGCAAGCCGACCTACGTGCTGCTTGCGATGCTCGTCGTGCTGGTGCCCGCGGACCGGCTCGGCTTCAGCGGCTGGAAGCGCGGGATCCCCTCGGCCTTCGCGGCGCTGGGCGGGCTGGTCTTCGCGGTCTGGATGAAGATCGCCGCGCCTACCGGCGACGGTATGGGCCTGATGCGGCCGGAGCACCAGTGGCATTCGGTGAAGCCGGGCGAGCAGTTGCGCGGGATCCTCACCGACCCAGGGCATTTCATCAACGTCTTCGGCGAGAGCATCGCGCTGCGGGACGAGCGGTGGTTCAGCCAGTTCTTCGGCGAGCTCGGCTTCTCCTATATCGACGTGCCCGCCTTGACGATGCTGGCCTGCCTGTTCGCCTTCGCGGTGAGCATCGGTGTCGCGGATCGGATGACCGCCGCCACCTTCCGGCGCACGCTGCTGGTCGCACTCACCGTCGCGGCGAGTGTGGCGATGATCTACGTGACGCTGTACATGTCGTTCACGCCGGTCGGCTACTACATCATCGACGGCGTGCAGGGCCGCTACTTCGTGCCGCTGGCCATCATCGCCTTCGCCGTGCTGCTGCGCTGGATGCCGTTGCGGCTCACCAACGTTGCCGGGCGGACCCCGACGGTCGGCCCCGCGGTGACGGTCGTCGTCGCGACAGTGATCGCGCTGATCGGCGCGGTCTGGAAGTACTACGACATCGTCTGGGGCTGAGCGCAGCCGCACCACTCTTGAGATGGTGCGCCTAGGTGAGGGTCTGCTCGCCTGCGGCTACGTAGGCGCGCTCGGTGATGGCTTTGTAAGGGCGCCACCAGGATTCGTTGTCGCGGTACCACTGGACGGTGGCGGCGAGGCCGGCCTGGAAGTCGGCGTAGCGCGGGGTCCAGCCGAGTTCGGTGCGCAGCAGTGTCGCGTCGATCGCGTAGCGCTGGTCGTGGCCGGGCCGATCGGTGACGTGGTCGAAGTCGTCGGGGTCGCGGTCGAAGGCGGCCAGGATCATCCGCACCACGGACTTGTTGTCCAGCTCACCCTTGGCGCCGATCAGGTAGGTCTGCCCGATTCGCCCGCGGTCCAGGATGTCCCACACGGCGCGGTTGTGGTCGTCGACGTGGATCCAGTCGCGCACCTGATGGCCCGCGCCGTAGAGCCGCGGCCGGACGCCGTCGATCAGGTTGGTGATCTGGCGCGGGATGAACTTCTCCACGTGCTGGTACGGCCCATAGTTGTTGCTGCAGTTGGACAGCGTGGCGCGCACGCCGAACGAGCGGGTCCAGGCGCGTACCAGCAGGTCACTGGACGCCTTGGTGGCCGAGTACGGGCTGGACGGGTTGTACGGGGTGTGTTCGGTGAACGCGGGCTCGTCGGGCAGCAGATCGCCGTAGACCTCGTCGGTGGAGACGTGGTGGTAGCGCACGTCGTAGCGACGCACCGCCTGCAGCAGTGCATAGGTGCCGACAATATTGGTCTGCACGAATGGCCACGGCTCGGCGAGGGAATTGTCGTTATGTGATTCGGCGGCGAAATGCACTACCGCGTCGACACCGCTGACGAGCTCGTCGACCAGATCGAGATCGGCGATGTCACCGTGCACGAAATCGATGCGGTCGGCCACCGGGTCCAGCGAGGCGCGATTTCCGGCATAGGTCAGCGCGTCCAGCACCGTTACGGTGGTATCCGGACGGTCGGCAACGGTCTGCTTGACGAAGTTGGCCCCGATGAATCCGGCTCCGCCGGTGACAAGCACTCGCACGCCATGACTCTACGTGCACGGTGGGCTCGAGATCGACGCAACACCAGGCGATCTCGGCCGATCCGCCAGAGTTGCGCTCTGTGACCTTGGTCTCATACCCTTCGGTAGATAGAGGACGCCCAGTCCGCTTTGCCGCCCAAAACCCTGGCATGCGTGCACATTTCCGCAACCCCACCATGCCACGGGTCCCCTTGGTGAACAAAATTTGAATAAAAGGTCACAACCGGTTCACCGTGCGTTAGCTGGTCTAGATTTCGATCGTCTAGTCCCCTCCGAACGCTTCACATCGAGGTTTTCAACAAAATGCTGATGAGGAAATTCGCCGCGACTTCGGCGCTGCTGATCGCCGCTCTTGGCGTGTCCGCAGGCACCGTCAACGCGGCTCCGGCCCCCGAGGCCGATAACGGAGCCGTCAATTTCACGGCGAGCTCCACCCCCACCCAGACCATCGTCTCGACCGACTCCGGCTCCATGGTCGTCGAAGACGGCGCCTTGAAGATCAAGGCCGCCAACGGCACCACCCTCACGGGCACCGAACTGAAGTTCCGCGTGGACGAGTTCGAGTTCCCGATCGCGGCCGACATCGCGGATCACACCGCGACGCTGACCCCGCAGTTCGAAATGGACAAGGCGACCTACAAGCCGGTCGCCCTGCCGTTCGAAGACAAGGCTCCCTGGAAGAGCGAGTACGACCGTGAGCAGGCCGCCTTCAACCGGATGAAGGACACCATCGCGATGGGCGCCACCATCGGCACCCTCGTCGGTGGCCTCGGCGGCGCGGCCGTCGGTTGCGTGCTCGGCGGCATCCTCGGTGCCACCGCTGCCGCTGCGACCATCATCGGCATGTTCGGTCCGTTCATTCCGGCCGCCGCGGTCGGCTGCCTCGGCGGCATCATCGCCGTCGGCGCGCTCGGCACCGTCGCGGGCCAGATCCTGATCACCGCCCCGGTTGCCATCGGTGCGGCCATCCAGTACTTCGCGACCACCTCCGGCCCGTTCAATGCGCCCAAGTAACAGTCGAGAAGCTTTCTTACACAACTGAATTCGCACAACTGAAGATACGAGCCAGGGGAGCCCGCTCGACTGTCCGTCGAGCGGGTTTCCGCAAGCCCAGCCGAGTTACTGATAGTTTGCGACCTCAGTTTTCGGCCCCCACCCCTGCCAAAAGCACCTGGATGAGGACCAAGATCATGATCATCAAGAAGTTTGCCGCTACCTCGGCCCTACTCATCGCCGCGCTCGGTGTCACCGCAGGCACCGTCAACGCGGCCCCGGCCGCCGATCAAAAGGTGATCAACTACACGGCCACCGGCACCGACACCCAGTCCATTCTTTCGATCGACCAGGGCGCGATCGAGGTCGAAGACGGTGCCCTCAAGATCAAGGATGCGGCCGGCACCACCGTCGCGGGCACCCCGCTCGCCATGCGGATCGACGATTTCGAATTTCCGATCGCCGCGGACATCTCCGGCCGCACCGCAACCCTGACCCCGCAGTTCGACATGGCGCACGCGACCTACAAGCCCGTCGCCCTGCCGTACGAGGACAAGGCGCCTTGGAAGACGGAATACGATCGTGAGCAGGCCGCCTGGTCGCGCATGACCTCCACCATTTCCATGGGCGCCACCATCGGCACCCTCGTCGGTGGCCTCGGCGGCGCCGCTATCGGTTGCGTGCTCGGCGGTACTGCCGGTCTCGTGCTGACCGGTGCGCTGTCCGCAATGCTCGGCGCCCCGGCCGGCTTCATCGGCGGCTGCATCGCTGGCTTCCTCGCCATGGGCGCCCTCGGCACCCTGCTGGGCCAGATCTTCGTGACCGCACCGGTCGCGATCGGCGCGGCGATCCAGTACTTCACCACCATCAACGCCCCCTTCGTGGCTCCGCCCGCGCCCGCCAAGTAGGCAACGCGGACAACCGAATACCTCGTCGAAACCTCGCTCGGCCAATGGCCGGGCGGGGTTTCGCCGGTTTCCGACAGGCGCGAGCCCCGTCCCGGCCACAAGCGGAACGGGGCTCGCCTGGACAGGCCGGACGGCTTACGCGGTCCGCGCCTGTTGGCCCTCCTCGATGCGAGCACGGACGAAGCGCGACACCCGAGCCAGCGCCGCCCTGCTCTCCGGCAGGTTCGGCGCGATGCTCATGAACGCGTGCACCTGACCGCGCCAGAGCTCCACCGCGTTCGGCACACCCGCCGCGGTGAGCCGCTGCGCCATCAGCTCGCAGTCGTAGCGCAGCACCTCGTCCTCGGCCGCGATCAGCAGCACCGGCGGCAGGCCGGCCAGGATCCCGTTGACCGGCGAAAGCAGCGGATCGAGCTTGCCGTCGATCTCCGCGCCGATGCGGACCACCGCCTCCAGCGCGAGCAGCGGGATATACGGGTCCTTGCGGACATTGACGTGCGTTCGCTTGGCCGCGTAGTCCAGATCGAGCAGCGGGCTCAACCCGACCAGCCCGGCGGGCGCGGGCAGGCCGAGCTCGATCGCGCGCAACGCGGTGGCGAAGGTCAGGTAGCCGCCCGCTGAATCACCGGCGAAGACGATCCGGCTCGGATCCGCGCCGTGCCGCAGCAGCCAGCGATACGCGGTGAGGCAGTCGTCGACCGAATTGGTGATGCGCTTGTTCGGCAGCTGTCGATAGTCGACGTTGACCACCGGAAGGCCGGTACGCCGCGCCAGGCTCGCCGCGACCGGCCGATGGGTACGAAGTCCACAGACCGCGAACCCGCCGCCGTGCATGTACAGCAGGGCACCGTGGCGCAGTGCCCTTGCCGCGCCCGCCGGACGCAGGATCTCCATCCGGAACCCGTTGAGCGACACCTGCTCCCGATCGATGCCTTGTGGCTCCGGCCGCAACCTGGCCAGCGCGTCGATGGCCAGCGCGCCGATCGGGATGGTCGCGCGGGTGATCGGTGCGGCGCGCAGGGCGGGCCGGACGACGCCGAGGCAGGCCGCGAGCACCAGCCGCGCGGGGGCACTCAGATTGTCCGGATTCATCACGTTGCCGGTCTCGCCGACGCTGGTCGCTGCCATCGCGCACCTACCTCACCCACTGGTGCGCCGAGCCACGACCGAGCGGTCCCAGGCGAGCTGTCGGCGCTGACATCTCACACGATGATGTTTCAAAACACCATGTGTTGTGTGACCTAAACAACAGAATCGCCGAATCGGTGGCTCCTGAAACCGCGAAAGCCCATTCCGTAATCAATTCGACTCCGCGCCTGCGAACCTCGCGGCACCCGGCGCGGACCGAACTGGCAGACTCCTGGTCATGCGGGGAATCATCTTGGCTGGTGGCACCGGATCCCGGTTGCATCCGATTACGCGCGGGGTCAGCAAGCAGCTGGTCCCGGTCTACGACAAGCCCATGGTCTACTACCCGCTGTCCACCCTGATGCTCGCGGGCATTCGCGACATCCTGGTCATCACCACGCCCGCGGACGCGGACGCGTTCGGCAGGCTGCTCGGCGACGGCACCCAGTTCGGCCTCGCCATCAGCTACGTGGTGCAGCCGGAACCGGACGGCCTGGCCCGCGCCTTCGTGCTCGGCGCCGATCACATCGGCACCGACAAGGCGGCACTGGTGCTCGGCGACAACATCTTTCACGGCCCCGGGCTCGGCACCAGCCTGAACCGCTTCGCCGGCATCGACGGCGGCGCGGTGTTCGCCTACCGGGTCTCGGATCCGACCGCGTACGGCGTGGTCGAGTTCACCGAGGGCCGCGCGGTGTCGATCGAGGAGAAGCCGAAGACGCCGCGGTCCAACTACGCCATCCCCGGGCTGTATTTCTACGACAACGACGTCGTCGAGATCGCCCGCACGCTACGGCCGTCCGCGCGTGGCGAATACGAGATCACCGACATCAATCGGGCCTACCTTGCCCAGGATCGGCTCAGTGTCGACGTGCTCGCCCGCGGCACCGCGTGGCTCGACACCGGCACCTTCGATTCGCTGCTCGACGCCGCCAATTACGTGCGCACCATCGAGGAACGGCAGGGTCTCAAGATCGGCGTGCCCGAGGAGGTGGCCTGGCGGATGGGCTTCATCGACGACGAGCAGCTGTGCGCGCTCGCCGCACCGCTGGTCCGCTCCGGTTACGGCAGCTACCTGCTCGACATCCTCGAACGCGGCAGGGACTGGTGAACATGGAGTTCAGGGAACTCGCGGTGCCCGGCGCCTGGGTGATCACCCCGCGCCAGCTCGGCGACGGCCGCGGCATGTTCCTAGAGGCATTCAAGGCCTCGGAGTTCGAGAAGGCGACGGGCAAGCCGTTCGATCTGCGCCAGGTGAACCTGTCGGTCTCGGCGGCGGGCGTGCTGCGCGGCATCCACTACACCGAGGATCCGCCGGGGCAAGCGAAGTACGTGACCTGCGTGCGCGGCGCGTTTCTCGACGTTGTCGTCGACCTGCGCCCCGGCTCGCCGACCTACGGGCGCTGGGACAGCGTGCTGCTCGACGATGTCGACCGGCGCTCGATGTACCTGTCCGAGGGACTCGGGCACGCGATCCTCTCGCTCGAGGACGACTCCACCGTCACCTACCTGTGCTCGCTGGAGTACGCGCCCGAATTCGACAGGGACATCGACGCTTTCGATCCGCGCCTCGGTATCGACTGGCCGACGGTCGGCCGGGACGGCAACCCGCTGACCTTTATCCGCTCCGCCAAAGACACTGCGGCACCGCCCTTTTCCTGAGCAACGCGAAAGCCGACCGGCACCACCCCACAGTGGTGCCGGTCGGCTTTTCGGGTCGGCCGCGAGGGTCAGCCGACGAGTTCGAGCTCCGGTTCCGGTTTCGGAGCCGCCTCGGCCTGCTCGGCACGCTTCTTCCCGAAGAAGGCCGAAAGGGCAACCAGCGCACCGACGATCGAGACCGCCGCGGCGAAAATCAGGGCGGGCCGGTAGGTGTCGAGCATCGCGGTGGGCGAGGCGTCACCGTGCGTACCCGACGCGATGATCGCGGTGGTCACCGCGAGCACGATGGCCGCGCCGACCTGCATGGAGGTCTGCAGCACGCCGGCCGCGAGCCCTTGCTCGTCGTCGTCGATCCCGTTGGTCGCCTGAATGTTGATGGCGGGGAAGCCGACCCAGCCGATGCCGATCAGCATGATCGCGGGCAGCAGCATCGTCCAGTACGACGGCGCGGTGTCCAGCCGCAGGAACAGCAGGTAGCCGACGGCCATCACGGCCATGGTGACGCCGATGATCGGTCCGGTGCCGAACCGGTCGACCAGCTTGTCCGAGAACACCGCTGACAACGCGACCATCAGGCCGACCGGCAGCAGCGCCATCGACAGCTTCAGCGGCGACCAACCGAGGGTGTCCTGCATGTACAGGGTCACGATGAACTGCCAGCTGAAGTAGGACCCTGCCACCGCGACGATCGCCAGGCTGGCACGGACCAGCGACACCTTGCGCAGGATGCCGAGCCGGACCAGCGGGTGCTTGACCCGCTTCTCCACCGCGATGAATCCGGCGAACAACACGAGCACCCCGGCGAACGAACCGAGCGTACGAGCCGATGCCCAGCCGGCCTCCGGCGCCGTGACGACGGTGTAGACCAGCAGCAGCATGGCGGAGGTGGACAGCAGCGCGCCGAACAGGTCGTGGCCGCCACCCTCGGCGGGCTTGTCCTTGGGCACCAGCACCCACGCGGCGGCCAGCGCGGCCAGCGCGATCGGGACGGGCAGCAGGAAGGTCCAGCGCCAGCCGACGCCGGTCATCAGGCCGCCGAACAGCAGGCCGGACGAGTAGCCACCGGCACCGAACACGGTGTAGATGGACAGCGCCTTGTTCCGGGCCGGGCCCTCGGCGAAGTTGGTGGTGATGATCGACAGACCGGTCGGCGCGGTGAACGCGGCGGCCAGGCCCTTGATGAAACGGGTGAGGATCAGCAGCGGACCCGAACTCACCAGGCCACCGGCGAGCGAGGCGACCGCGAAGATGGCCAGCGCGATCAGGAAGACCTTGCGGCGGCCGAACAGGTCGGCGGTGCGGCCACCGAGCAGCAGCAGGCCGCCGTAGCCGAGGATGTAGCCGCTCACCAGCCACTGCAGAGTTGAGGTGGAGAGATCGAGTTCGTTGCCGATGGACGGCAGCGCCACACCGATCATCGACACGTCGAGGCCGTCGAGGAACAGCACGATGCACAGCGTGATCAGCATGCCCCAAAGGCGGGTAGTCCATTTGGTCGGATCGGTCGCGGAAGCGGCCGCCAGGGTTGCTGGTGAAGTCATGCGGGGTACATTACATGCGTGCGCATTAAATGCCAACACATTTAATGCAGTTGCATAGATCGAGGACGGCCACTAAGATGGGGCCATGTCGAACCCATCGACAATCGAAACAGCCCGCCGCACCGTCGCGCAGACCGGGTTGATTGGCGAGTGGCGAGAGCTGCTCGACCGGCACGCGGCGGTGAGTTGCGCACTGGAAAAAGCGCTACAGGGACAGCACAAGATCGGACTCAGCGAGTTCGAGACGCTGGACCGGCTGGTCGACGCCAACTGCGGCGACTATCGGATGAGCGATCTGGCCAACGACATCTACCTGAGTCAGAGCGCGCTCTCGCGTGCGGTGGCCCGGCTCGAGCGCGACGGCCTGGTGTCACGCACCATGTGCGTCGACGACCGCCGCGCGGTATTCGTCTGTCTCACCGAGAAGGGCCGCGAGGTCTACGACCGGGCGCTGCCAACGCATCGCTCGGTACTGAGCGCCACTTGGGGCCATCCCGGCCAAAAGTGCTGAGGCCCAAGGGCGCTAGACACCATTGGCTCACACGCCGCAGTTGGCGCGCGCCTTCTCGATGCTGTCGCGCGCGTCCACCGCTACCGACCCCAGACTCGTGAAAGCCCTTCGGTACCGGTCCATTTCGATTTCCTTGTCCAGATAAACCGGCCCGGTGAAGGCCTCGACGTAGACCACCGGCGGCTCGGCCTGCTCGCCGACCCGCAATTCGGGGAACTCGAGCAGGACGAATCGGCCCGAGTCCATGCCCTCGTGATAGCCGGAATCCGGTGGCACCACCCGGATTCGGACGTTGGGCAGGTCGCACATGCGCCGCAGGTGTTCCAGCTGTCCGGCGGCCACCTCGGCACCCCCGATCCGCCGCCACAGCACCGCCTCGCTGATCACCGCGTCCAGGTGCAGCGGCGCGTCGATCCGGGTGACCAACGCCTGCCGCGCCATCCGCAGCTGCACCCGGCGATCGATCTCGCTCACCGACATCTCGGGGCGGGCGGCGACCAGCATCGCGCGGATGTAGGCCTCGGTCTGCAATAGACCTGGCACCACCTCGTTCTCGTAGGTCGACAGCCGGGCGGCGGCTTCTTCCAGGCCGATATAGACCTCGAAGCCCTCGGCGATCACGTCGCCGTACGCGGTCCACCACCCGCGCGCCTTGGTCTCCCGCGCCAGGGCGGTGAGCGGCCCGACGAGGTCGGACGGCGCGCCGTAGACCTTGCACATCGCCTCGACATCGAGGCTGCGCAACGAGGTTTGGCCCGTCTCGATCCGCCAGATCTTGGCTTCCGACCATTCCAGCTGCTGCGCTGCCGTCCTGGTGGTCATTCGCGCCCGATTGCGCAGGTCACGCAGATGGCGCCCGAGTTGGCGCCGGGGCATGGTCGATCCAGTCGTCCCCTGCGGTAATGCCATAGGTTTTCCCCCTAGTTGCCGTGCGCCGGTCGCACTCCCGAACCCATCCGAGTTCGCCCTTGCGGCCATCCCTAGCAGATGCCCGATTCGCCTAGCCCGGCATCCGAACAGCATTGTTTCACAGCAAATCGGACATAGGTCACGATCGGTGACCCAGCTAGGCCGATGGCCTCACAACGCCAAATATGTTTGGTGAGCGCGGTTTAGTGCCGCTACCTGCGCGACCCACCCTTGCGGAAGCGCCAGAACTGCACCGCGCGAACGTCTTCGGAAAGCTGGTTGACCGGCTCGGCGACATCGGACAGCGCCTGGAACAGATCGTCGGCCAGCTCGCTGATGTGCTCCATCCTGGTCGCCAGGCGAGACGCGTTCGCCAGGAATTCCAGCATCAGCCGGACCGCGGCCGCGATGGTAAGCCCGAGCGGAACGCCGATCAGCGCCGCGACCACCCCGAGCACCGCCGACACCCGCCACATGAACACCGTCAGCGCGATCGGCACCGCGCAGGCGAACACCAGCCCGAGCAGATAGACCAGCGGCAGCAGCGTGCGCGTCGCGGTGCGGCGGAATTGCACATCGAGCAGACCGCGCGCCGCCTCGACGCTCCACTGCCCGAAGGCGCGCGGGCTCTCGAACGGCTCCGGCGGCTGTTCGTCCGCGACCACGGTGCCGCGGGAGAATCGGCGTGCCGCCGATTCCTTCCAAGTGATCCACCGGGATTCGGCTTCGTACTCCTCCGGGTCCGGCAGCTCACTTCCCTTGCCGGTGCCATTGGACTCATCACTCATGATCGAAATCCTCCCCGCAATCCCACTTCCGAGCCAGCCGGAACCTCATGCAGACCACACGAGTCCCACCATCCACAGCGGCCTCGCAGGAACGGCACAGCGAAAGAACAGGTCAGCGGCCGAAAGTAGCGGCAGGACAACAAGTCTTGACCAGTTCGAGCAACGTCATAGCAATTAGCTTTCAAGCAGGGCTGAAAGAGACGTAGCCAACAGTCCTAAAGAAGTTTTGAAGATCGCGTAACGCTGCGCACCACGAGCACCGATACGCCCCATGAAGATGCAGGACCCAGATCTACCGGGGAATGGAGAGAACAGTGCGCACCACGTTTCCGACTTCCGTCTCGGCGGCCGCAATGACCGCCGCTGCGCAGGACTACACCCAGCGCGGATGGACGGTCGCAGAAACGGCCAACGGTCTCTGCCTGATCACCGATGACGACCTTTCCGCCATCGAGGTCAGCGGCGAGCTGGCCGGCGAGGTTCGCCGCTTCCTGCGGGCGAACAACCTGTCCGGCCCCGTCATCGAGCTGCCCGGCGCCGAGCGTCGCGAGATCCACTTGGTCACCGGCGTCCGCAAGGCCGCCATGGCGCTCGAGGCGCTCACCGCCGCGGGTGCCGTTGTCTACACCGACGGCGCGGGCGTCCCGCTGCCGCCCACCCAGCTCTCGGCCGGCTCGGCCTGCTGGAGCGTCGCACCCGCCGAGGCCCGCTGGGTTCCGCCGGTCGTCGCGATCAGCGCCGCCGTCCGGGCCGCGACCGCGGGCAAGCGTTCCGCGCTCACCAGCGTCGCCTGCTGAGGTAAGCACGACGGCCGGGCACACCACCCGGCCACCACGGCCGATACCCGAATCACCGGTATCGGTCGTTTTGTCGTTGTAGATCCGATTGATACCGCAGGGTCTACGCCCGCCTCGATTACGCTGTCGAATAAGGCACTCCCGAGGCGAGGACTTTGAGCACATGGGTAACTCACCGGGTACGGGCTCAGCCCCGCACGCAGGGAATTCCGACCTGGATACGCTGAGCGGCGGCCCAGCGTCGCGCAACTTGTTGCGCACCTGCCCGCTTTGCGAGGCCGTGTGCGGACTCGAAATCACCGTTGACCCTGATGACCACGTGACCTCGGTCCGTGGCGACAAAGCGGATCCTTTCAGTAAGGGCTTCATCTGCCCCAAGGGGGCGAGCTTCGGCAGTCTTGACGAAGATCCGGATCGGGTGACCGAGCCGATGATTCGGGATCGGGTGACCGATACCTGGCGGGTCGCCTCATGGAATGAGGCGTTCGATCTCATCGCGGAACGTTTTCCGAGCGTTGTCGCCGAGCACGGAAAACAATCGGCGGCGGCATATTTGGGCAACCCGAACGCACACACCGTGGCGGGCGCACTGTATGTCCCGGTGCTGCTGCGCGCGTTGAGCACGAAGAACATCTTCTCGGCCAGCACCGCCGATCAGATGCCCAAGCAGGTGGCCAGCGGGCTGATGTTCGGCGATCCGCTGACGGTGCCGGTGCCGGACCTCGATCGCACCGACTATCTGCTGATGCTCGGCGCGAACCCGCTCGAATCCAACGGTTCGCTGTGCACCGCACCGGACTTCCCCGGCCGGTTGAAGGCCTTGCAGCGCAGGGGTGGCCGGTTCGTTGTGGTCGACCCGCGGGTCACCCGCACCGCGAAGCTTGCCGACGAGCATCTGTTCATCCGGCCGGGTAGCGACGCGTATCTGCTGTTCGGGATCGTGCACACGCTGTTCGCCGAGGAGCTCACCGATATCGCGGTCGACGTCGCCGGGCTCGATGAACTACGAACGGCCGCAGCGGCATTCAGCCCGGACTCGGTAGCGGTACGCACCGGCGTACCGGCGGCGACGGTGATTCGCCTCGCGCGCGAAATCGCCGCGGCGCCGACCGCAGCGGTGTACGCCAGGATCGGCACCTGCACAGCGGAATTCGGCACCATCACGCAGTGGCTCGTCGACGCGATCAACGCGCTGACCGGCAACCTCGACTCCCCCGGCGGCGCGATGTTCGCCACCGCGGCGACGGGCGGAATCGCGCGCAGCAGGCCGTTCCGGCTCGGCCGCTGGACCAGCCGGGTCCGCGAATTGCCCGAGGCGATGGGCGAACTGCCGGTGGCGACCCTGGCCGACGAGATCCGCACCCCGGGCGCGGGACAGATCCGCGCGCTGGTGACGGTCGCGGGCAACCCGGTGCTGTCCGCGCCGAGCGGCGCCCGCCTGGACGCCGCCTTCGCTCAACTCGACTTCATGGTCAGCGTCGACCGCTATCTCAACGAAACCACCAGGCACGCCGACGTGATCCTGCCGCCGCCGCGGCCGGTGCAGTCGCCGCATTACGACTTCGCGCTGCTGCAGTTCGCGGTGCACAACTACGCGCGCTACTCCCGCCCCCTGGTTCCGCTGGGTGATCGCCCTTCGGAATCGGCGGTACTGGCCCGCCTGGCCGCGGCGGTCTCCGGCATGCCGCACGCGGGCGTTGACGGCGTCGACCCGATCACCGGCGTGGACGAACTGATCATGGCAGGCACCCTGCAGAAGGCCGGAATGGCCGACCGGCGTGCCGAATTGGCCGGACTAGACACCACCGAGCAACGCCTCGACCTGATGCTTCGCCTCGGCCCGTACGGCGAGTGGAACGGCGGCACGCTGAATCTGCAAGTGCTGCTGGATAATCCGCACGGCGTCGACCTCGGGCCGTTGCGGCCGCGGCTGCCCGGCGTGCTGCGGACCGCGTCGAAGCAGGTAGAACTCGCCCCGCAGCCGCTGCTCGACGACGTGGCGAGGATGCGGGCCCGGCTGGCCGATATCGCGCCGGACGTGGTGCTGATCGGACGACGCCAGCTGCGGTCCAACAACAGCTGGATGCACAACATCGGACAGCTGGTGAGCGGGTCGAATCGCTGTACCCTGCACATCAATCCGGCCGACGTGGCCCGGCTCGGGCTAGGCGAGCACGCGGTGGTGAAGTCCGCCGCGGGCACGCTGACGGTGCCCCTGGAGCCGACGGAGACGATCATGCCCGGGGTGGTGAGCCTGCCGCACGGGTGGGGCCACACCGACAGCACGCAGACGGTCGCCCGAGCGCACGCGGGCGTCAACGCCAATGTGCTGACCGATGATTCGGTGGTCGATGTGCCGTCGGGCAACGCGATCTTCAACGGTGTCCCGGTGACACTGAACCCGGCGTGACGACGGGCCGCTCTGATCCGGCAGGCCGGGGTAAACCATCCCGGCCGGTCGGCATCTAGCCGAACTACGGAAACCCTTGCGCTAACTACGCATTCGGTGCATTCTCAACGTTGATTTCACAGTTTTTGCCAGGCCGAACGGACTAAAATGGACAGGATTTCGGTTTAGTCGCGGGCTCAACGACGACCCTCGAAGGATCCGGATTCCGGCGACCAGAGGGTGGCGAAGATGCCCGGTATACAGCGCGGCAGCGACGGTGAGCACGAGCTACAGGATCGGTACGGCACCCAGGACAGAGCCGCTCGCTTCTATGACGACCAGGTACTCGAAGAGCTGAATCCCACGATGATCGAATTCATCGGCCGGATGGAGATGGCCTTCATCGCCACCTCGGACAAGCACGGCGAATGCGATTCGAGCTTCCGGGCGGGCGAGCCCGGCTTTCTGCACGTCATCGATGAACGCACGATTGCGTACCCCGAATACCGCGGCAACGGCGTGCTGGCCAGCCTGGGCAACATCCTGGAGAACCCGCACGTCGGCATTCTGCTCATCGATTTCGTCCGCGATCTGATCGGCCTGCACATCAACGGCTCGGCCAGGATCATCCCCGACGGCGCCCTGCGCAACGCGACGCCCGGCCTACCCGAGAACCTCAAGGGCCGTACCGCCGAACGCTGGGTGGTCGTCGACATCGAAGAGGCATACATCCACTGCCGCAAGCATATTCCGCACCTGGTGCCCGCGGACCGCGAACGACGCGACTGGGGCACCGACAACGTCCGTGCCAAAGGCGGCGACTACTTCGGCGCCAAGGCGGACAGCGCCGACCGGGCCGGGGCACTGGTCACCCGCTGACTCGCGGTCAGTGGATCTTGAAGATCACCAGGCGTTGCACGACGAAGTTGATGACCGTCGCGGTGCCCTGCGCGACGACGAAGGCAAGCAGCTGCCGCCAGGCCGCGTCCGGCAGGGCGTCGTAGAGCACCGCGTTGATACCCACCTGGACGGCGAAGGTGACCGCGTAGAGGATCACCACGGCAACGAACCGGGCCCGGCTCGGCGGCGCCTGGAACGTCCAGCGGCGATTGATCAGGTAGGCCGTCGTGGTGCCGACGATGAAGCTGAGCGACTTGGCGACCTCGCGCGGCAGCCCGATCAGGTTGAACAGCAGGCTGTACAGCCCGAAGTCGACCACCGCCGACAGCCCGCCGGTCAGGGTGAACCGGACGATCTGGGTCTTCAGGTCGACGTCGGTACCGCCCGGCTCGTCGACCAGCGGCAGCTCGGCCGGGAGCGGCAGGTGGGGTTCGGCATGCACGCGACGAGCGTAGCGGTCGCTAAACCGATATGTAGATCACTACTCCGGAGTAAGAGACATCGACGCCGATGTCCGGCCATACCTGTAGCCTCTATGCCGATGTCCACGAAAGCTCCGACCGCCACCACGACGACCGGTAACGAGAGCGGCACCACCGTCACAAACGATGGGGCCGACGCCGGGACTGCGTTCGCATTGCCGACGCGCACCCGCACGTTGACCGGGTGGGGTCGCACCGCACCAACCTCATCCGAAGTGCTCTCGACCGGCGACCCCGAACTGATCGCCAAGGCCGTCGCCATGGTCGCCGAGGACAACGACGCCAAGCCCCCGCATCTGCGCCGCGGCGTGATCGCGCGCGGGCTCGGCCGGTCCTACGGCGACCACGCGCAGAACGCGGGCGGCCTGGTCATCGATATGACGGCGCTGAACAACATCCATCGGATCGACCGCGATACGCGGATCGTCGACGTGGATGGCGGCGTCAGCCTGGACCAGCTCATGAAGGCGGCACTGCCGTTCGGGCTGTGGGTCCCGGTGCTGCCTGGCACCCGTCAGGTGACGATCGGCGGCGCCATCGCCTCCGACATCCACGGTAAGAATCATCACAGCGAGGGCAGCTTCGGCAACCACGTGCGCTCGATCGATCTGCTGACCGCCGATGGCCAGGTGCAGCACATCACCCCGAAGCGCAACGCCAAGCTGTTCTGGGCGACCGTCGGCGGCAACGGCCTCACCGGCATCATCCTGCGCGCGACCATCGAGATGACGCCGACCGAGTCGGCGTACTTCCTCAACGACGGCGTGAAGACCACGACGCTCGACGAGACGATCGCGGCGCACAGCGACGGCAGCGAGGCCAACTACACCTATTCCAGCGCGTGGTTCGACGTGATCAGCCCGGCGCCGAAGCTCGGCCGGGCCACCATCACCCGCGGCCGCCTGGCCAAGGTCGACGAGCTGCCCAAGCGGCTGCGCGCCAAGCCACTGAAATTCGATGCGCCGCAACTGATGACGGTGCCGGACATCTTCCCGAACTGGACCATGAACAAGCTGACGCTGCGGTCCATCGGCGAGGCGTACTACGCGATGGGCGGCAACTACACCGGCAAGGTGCAGAACCTGACGCAGTTCTATCACCCGCTGGACATGATCGCGGAGTGGAACCGTGGCTACGGTTCCAACGGATTCCTGCAGTACCAGTTCGTGGTGCCGACCGAGGCGGTCGAGGAGTTCAAGAAGATCATCATCGACATCCAGGGGTCGGGCCACTACTCGGCGCTCAACGTGTTCAAGCTGTTCGGCGCGAGCAATCCGGCGCCGCTGAGCTTCCCGATGCCGGGCTGGAACATCTGCGTCGACTTCCCGATCAAGCCGGGGCTCAACGAGCTGGTCAGCGAGCTGGACCGGCGGGTGGTCGAGTTCGGCGGGCGGCTGTACACCGCGAAGGACTCGCGGACCACCGCGGAGACGTTCCACAAGATGTACCCGCGGATCGACGAGTGGATCAAGATCCGCCGAACTGTCGATCCCACAGGCGTTTTCATGTCCGACATGGCGAGAAGGCTGGAGCTGCAGTGATCAATGCCGTAGGTAACCCGCAGGCCATTCTGCTGCTGGGCGGGACCTCCGAGATCGGTCTGGCGATCTGCGCGGAATACCTGAAGAAGGGGCCCGCGCGCGTCGTCCTCGCCGCACTGCCGAACGATCCGCTACGCGAAGACGCGGTCGCCAAGATGACGGCGGCCGGCGCGAGCCAGGTCGATCTCATCGATTTCGACGCGCTCGACACCGACAGCCACCCGAAGGTGATCGACGCGGCCTGGGACGGCGGCGACATCGATATCGCCATCGTCGCGTTCGCGCTGGACGGCGATCCCGAAGAGCTGTGGCAGAACCAGCGCAAGGCCGTGCAGGTCGCCGGAATCAATTACACCGCATCGGTTTCCGTCGGCGTGCTGGTCGGCGAGAAGATGAAGGCGCAGGGCTTCGGGCGGATCATCGCCATGTCCTCGGTCGCCGGCGAGCGGGTCCGCCGCTCGAACTTCGTCTACGGATCGACCAAGGCGGGCCTGGACGGGTTCTTCCTCGGACTCGGCGAGGCGCTGCGCCCGCACGGGCCGCGCGTGCTGGTGATCCGGCCGGGCATGGTGCGGACCAAGTTCTCCGCACACGTCAAAGAGGCGCCGCTCACCGTCGACAAGGAAGACATTGCGGTGCTTGCGGTTTCGGCCGCGCAGAAGGGCAAGGAGCTCGTCTGGGCGCCGGGCACCTTCCGCTACGTGATGATGATCCTGCGCCACATCCCGCGCCCGATCTTCCGCAAACTCCCTATTTAGTCTTGGTCTGAGAGCCGCACCTCGATCCGGCCCCGCACCTATTGCGTGAGTCGGGAGGTGCGGCTTTTTCGTTTCGCCACGACGGCACGCGCTGTCACATCCGAAGCCGGACCTGGCAGCATGATCGCCGATCGTCCGCGCAACTCGAATGAACCCGGAGATGCCATGCGAGTAATCCGAGAACGTCGCAGCACGGCGTGCCCGCCGCACGTCCAGGCTGTCGGAGCGGATCGATGACGGCCACGGTCGTGGAACAGGGCGAAGCACCTGCTCCGGTGCGCGGACGAGGATCTCTGCTCGCTGAGCAAGTCGGGTCGGGTGTTGGCGAGGCTGTGCTGGCGATGCTGGTTGCCATCGTGGTAACCGCGGTCGGGCTCGTCGCGTTCTCGCTGGTGCACTGGCCCGCGTTCAACTCCTCCAATGTGACTCGGGCGTTGACGACGGTCGGGCAGGTGGTCGCCGCGGTCTTCGTGGTCACGGCGATCGCGCTGACGCGGCTGCGGCCGGGTCGGTGGTTCGCTCGGCCGTGGGTGGCGAAACTGCTGTCCTGGGTCGGCATTTCGACGTTCGTCACGTTCACCCTCGGGATGCCGTTGGGGGCGACCAAGCTGTATCTGCTCGGCGTCTCGGTGGATCAGGAATTCCGGACCGAGTACCTGACTCGGCTCACCGACTCCGCCGCGCTGCACGACATGACCTACGCGGATCTGCCGCCGTTCTATCCGGCCGGGTGGTTCTGGATCGGCGGACGCGTGGCCAACGTACTCGGCATGGACGGGTGGGCGGTATTCAAGCCGTACGCGATCGGGTCGATCGCGGTGGCGGCGGTGATCTCACTCGTGCTGTGGTCCAAGCTGATTCGCGCGGACTGGGCCATCGCGGTGACGGCGGCGGTGACCGCGCTCGCGGTCGCGTACGCGTCGCCGGAGGCGTACAGCGCGGTGATCGTGATCCTGCTGCCGCCCGCGCTGGTGCTGGCCTGGGGTGCGCTGCATCGGCCGGTTGATCGCGGGCACACCCTCGGCGGTTGGGGTGCGGTGCTCGGCACCGGGTTGTTCCTTGGCATGTCCGCCACGTTCTACACCTTGTACGCGGGCTTCGCGGCCTTCGCCGTCGCGCTGATGGGTCTCGTCGCGGCCGGGCTCGCGGTGCGCGAACAGTACGCCGCCGCGCATCCTCGACGTACCCGCGCCGACGACACCATCCGGCCGTGGCGGGCGGCCGTCGCCCCGCTGGTGCGCCTAGTAGTGATCGCGGCGATCGCCGCGGTGATCGCGCTGATCGTGTGGCTGCCGTATCTGCTGAAGACGCTGAGCGGCAAGGTCGCGACCTCGGGCTCCGCATTCCACTATCTGCCCGAGTCCGGCTCCGAACTGCCGTTGCCGATGGCCGAATTCTCGTGGCGCGGCGCGCTCTGCCTCGTCGGCCTGCTCTGGCTGGTAGTGCGGGCCGCGTCGTCGCGACGCGCGCAGGCGCTCGGCATCGGCGTGCTCGCCGTCTACCTGTGGTCGCTGCTGTCCATGGCGGCGACCGCGGCGGGCACCACGCTGCTGTCGTTCCGGCTGGAGTCGGTGCTGCTCGCGCTGCTCGCCGCGGCGGGCGCGTTTGGCTTCGTCGAGGGGGCAAGGGCGATCTATCAGGTGGTGAACGAGCCGAGCGGCTTCCGGCTCGCCACGGTGGCGGTCGCTATCGTCGGCGCGCTCGCGTTCACCCAGAACATCCCGCACATCCTCGCGCCGGAAATCACCACCGCCTACACCGACACCGACGGCAACGGTGAACGCGCGGACAAGCGCCCGCCCTCGGCCGTTGGGCACTATCGCGAGATCGACAGGGTCCTGCTCGCCCAGACCGGGCGACCGCGCTCGGACACGGTGCTGCTCACCGCCGACACCAGCTTCCTGTCCTTCTACCCGTACTACGGCTTCCAGGCGCTCACCTCGCACTACGCGAACATGCTCGCCGACTTCCCCGGCCGGGCCGCGACCATCGAGAACTGGAGCAAGCTGAAGTCCTCCGGCGAGCTGCTCGACGCGCTGGCGGCCAGCCCGTGGCGGGCTCCGGACGCCTTCCTGTTCCGCAATAGCGGCGACACCTACACGCTGCGTCTCGCCAGGGACGTCTACCCGAACGATCCCAACGTGCAGCGCTACACCGTCGCCTTCTCCAAGGAGCTGTTCGCCGATCCGCGCTTCACCACCACCGTCATCGGCCCCTTCACCTTGGTCACCCTCCGCCGATAGCAAGATCTAATAAACAGGGCAGAAGCGCGGTCCGACCTGCGCCGCTGCCCTGTTTTCGCGTTGCGCGCAGCCCCCGTTGCCAGGCACAACACAGTGTCTTCGGTTAGCGTGGGCGGCTGAGTTGAAGCTAGTTATGGGAGAAGTTTGCAGGTGGTACGGGCACAACAGGTCGATCTGGGCGAGCAGGACGGGTCGGCGGTAGGAATCGCGGAAAGAGATTCGACCGCGACCGGAGTGCTCACCACCGGGACATCGACCCCGGTCCGCAAGCGCAGGCTCCCCCGCCTCCGGATCAACCCGGTCGATCTGGTCCCGGCTTTCGGGTACCTGGCGTTGGCGGTCGTCGTCCTATCCGGGCAGTGGCGCAATACGCAGAGCGGATACCTGATCAAGAGCGGTCAGGACCAGACCATGTGGGAATGGTTCTTCGCGGTCACCGCGCATTCGGTGGCGCATCTGCACAACCCGCTCGGCACGACGCTGCAGAACTTCCCGGCCGGGGTGAACATGATGGCCAACACGGCCATGTTCGGGGTCGGGGTGCCGCTGACACCGATCACCCTGTTGTTCGGGCCGACCGTGACGTTCGTGCTCGTCCTGACGCTCGGCCTGGCCACCACCGCGCTGGCCTGGTATTGGCTGTTCTCGCGAGAGCTGGTCGAGTCCAGGGTCGCGGCCGGAATCGGCGGGTTGTTCTGCGGTTTCGCGCCCGCGATGATCTCCCATGCCAACGCGCACCCGAACTTCGTTGTGCTGCTTCTGCTTCCGATCATGGCCGGACTGCTGATCCGGATGGCGCGGCGGGCCGGGGTCGGCGCCGGAGAGCGGCGGCGCTGGCGCATTCGCGACGCCGCCCTGCTGGGATTCCTTGTCGCACTGCAGATCGCGCTCGGCGAGGAACCGCTGCTGATCTTCGCGCTGTCCTTCGGCCTGTTCACGGTTGTGTACTACTTGCACACCCCGCGACAGGGCTTGCGGGTGCTGCGCGGGATCACCCCGGCGATCCTGCTGGCCGGGGCAATCGCCTTGCTGTGCACCGTGATACCGCTGTGGTACCAGTTCTTCGGGCCGCAGAGCTACCGCTCGATCGATCACGGCCCGATGGGCAACGATCTGAAGGCGATCACCCAGTTCCCCTCCGAGTCGCTGGGCGGGATCTTCTTGCCGGGGCAGTACGTGGCGATCAACGACACCGAGCAGAACGCCTACTTCGGCTGGCCACTGCTGCTGGTGCTCGCGGTCACCGTCGCGCTGCTGTCGCGGGAACGGGTGGTCCGGGCCGCGACCGTGGTGATCGCGGTGTTCGGGGTGCTGTCGCTCGGCGCGGTCGCCATGTTCGGCAAGCGGGACACCGGCATCGCGTTGCCGTGGCGCTTGGCCGAACACGTCCCGCTGCTGAGCACGGTGCTGGAAACCCGGCTCACCATGGCGGCCATCCCGGCCATCGCGGCGGTGCTCGCCCTGGCGACCCAGCGGGCGATCGGCTGGTGGCGGGAGTCGCCGGTCGACTGGCGGCCGCTGGCCTGGTTCGGCGCACTGCTTTTCGCGTTGCTGCCGCTGATACCGACCGTCCTTCCGGTGGTGCAGCGCCCGCCGACACCCGCCTTCTTCGCGGACGGAACCGTGCGCGATTACGTCAACAACGGGTCCGTGGTGATGGTGCCGCCGTCCCGGCCGATGGACGCGGGCGCGCTGCGCTGGCAGGCCGAAGCGAACTTCGACTTCCCGCTGGCCGGTGGCTATTTCGTCGGCCCGACCAGCACCCAGAAGAAGGGCATCTACGGCCCCGAGTTCCGGCCGACCACCGCGCTGCTCGTGCAGGCGCAGGACACCGGCACCGTGCCGCCGCTGACCGACGAGGCGCGCGACCAGATCCGCGCCGACCTGAACTTCTGGCGGGCCGACGTGTTCGTGCTGCCCGCGACCAGGAATGTGGACGCGCTGCGCACCACCATGACGCAGCTGCTCGGTTTCGGGCCGACCCGGGTCGATGACGTGTGGGTTTGGGATGTTCGCGCGCTGCGATAGGTGGTGATCACCGGCTCCGGCCACTCGGGTGGCTAGCATCAACCCCCGTGCGACCGGACCGATCAACTCGAGCGTTCACCCGTTACCGCCTGATCGCCCTCGTCTCCGGGCTCCTCGGATTCGTGCTGGCGCTGCTGACACCGCTGTTGCCGGTGCGGCAGGACCGGGCCGCGCTGGACTGGCCACAGGCCGGCGTCAGCAGCGTCGAGGCACCGCTGGTGTCGTATCAGCCACTGCGGTTGAACGCGACGCTGCCGTGCTCGCTGATACAGGCGGTGGGATCGGGCACGGTGGTGTCCACCGTGCCGGTCTCGTCGGGGCAGGCGGCGACCACCGGGCTGGTGGTGTCGGTCGCCGACGGCACGCTGTCGGTGGTGCTGCGCGATGTGCCGCTGCTGTCCGCGCCGGTCGCCGAGATCACCGCGGGGGGCTGCACGGCGCTCACCATCGATTCGACGGCCGCCGCCACGAGCACCGAGATCACCGGTGCGACGCGGCAGGACGGGACGCCGTTCCGTAACACCGTGACTCGGGACATCCGGCCGCAAATGGTCGGCGTGTTCACCGATCTCGAGGCCGGACGGTTGGACGGCGCTCGGTTGCACGCCGACATCGACTCGCGCTTCTCCTCGTCGCCGTCGGTGCTGAAGCTGGTCGCGATCATCGCGGCCGTGGTGTTCACGATCATCGCGCTGCTCGCCATGCACATGCTGGACACCAGCGATCGGCGCCGGGCACGCCGGTTCCTGCCCGCGCACTGGTGGCGGTTCACGGTGACCGACGCGGTGGTGCTCGGCACGCTCGGGCTGTGGCACTTCATCGGCGCCAACACTTCCGACGACGGCTACATCCTGAACATGGCGCGGGCCTCCGGGCACGCCGGGTACATGGCCAACTACTACCGCTGGTTCGGCGTGCCGGAGGCGCCGTTCGGCTGGTCGTACGAGGTGCTCGCGTGGATGACCAGGATCTCCGATGCCAGCCCGTGGATGCGGCTGCCCGCCGTGCTCGCGGGTGTGACGTGCTGGCTGGTGATCAGCCGGGAAGTGTTGCCGCGCTTGGGCGCCCGGGTGCGCCGGAACAAGGTGGCGCTGTGGACGGCCGGGCTGGTGTTTCTCGCCTTCTGGTTGCCGTATGACAACGGGCTGCGGCCTGAGCCGCTGATCGCGGCGGGTGCGTTGCTCACCTGGTGCTCGATCGAACGCGCCATCGCTACCGGCCGCCTGCTGCCCGCGGCGATCGCGGTGCTGATCGCCGGGTTCTCGCTGGCAGCCGGGCCGACCGGGCTCATCTGTATCGGAGCGTTGATCGCGGGTTCGCGGCCGGTGCTGCAGATCATCATCAAGCGCGCACGGGGGGTTGTTCCTGCGGTTGGTGGTGGAGTTGCCGAAAGCCCCTCGGGTTCAATGGGACTCGACGAAGACGCGGACGAGAACAGTGCTCCGGCAACAAAGTCCGGCGCGCACGCGACTCGACCCTCTTGGGCGACAACGCTTTTCCGCTATCTGGCGCTGCTCGCACCCGGCCTCTCCGCCGGAACCCTGGTGCTGGTGGTGGTTTTCGCCGATCAGACGCTGTCCACCGTGCTCGAAGCCACCCGGGTGCGCACCATCGTCGGGCCGAACGTGGCCTGGTTCGATGAACGCACGCGGTGGGATTCGCTGCTGATGCTCTCGCCGGACGGGTCGCTGGCCCGGCGGTTCGGTGTGCTGGTCATGCTGCTGTGCCTGCTGGTCTGCGTGCTGCAGGTGTTGCGCAAGGGACGCATCCCCGGCACCTCGCGCGGGCCGTCGGTGCGGATTCTCGGCATCGTGTTCGCGTCACTGGTGCTGATGATGTTCACGCCGACCAAGTGGACGCACCACTTCGGCGTGTACGCCGGATTGGCAGGCTCGCTGGCCGCGCTCGCCGCGGTCGCGGTGGGCAGCGAGGGAATTCGCTCGCCGCGCAATCGGGCGTTGTTCGCGGCGGCGGTGCTTTTCCTGCTCGCCGTGACGTTCACCGGATCGAACGGCTGGTGGTATGTATCCAGCTACGGCGTGCCGTGGTGGGACAAGGCGCCGCTGTTCGCGGGCAAGGGCTTCTCCACGCTGTTCCTCGGGCTCAGCGGGGTCGCGCTGGCGGCCGCGGTGTGGCTGCACTATCGGGAGCCGTATCGCCGGGCGCGCACGACGCCGAAGCGTTTCGATCGGTTCGCGAGCGCGCCGCTGACCATCGCCGCGGCGCTGCTCGTGCTGTTCGAGGTGGCGTCGTTGGCCAAGGCGGCGGTCGCGCAGTACCCCGCGTACTCGGTCGCCAAGTCGAATCTTCAGTCGCTGAAGGGCGATTCGTGCGCGTTGGCGAACGAGGTGCTGGTGGAGACGGACACCGCCAAGTCGGTGCTGCTCCCCTACTCCGGTGCGGCCGCCGACGGATTGGCGGCGGAGTCAAAGGGATTCACGCCCAACGGGGTCGCGAGCGACCTCACCGCCGACGCGGATGAGACCGTGTCCGGCGGGGCCAACTCGGTGAACTCCGGCGCCAAGAACAAGACCACCAAGACCACCGGCGCTGGCACCGGCGGCGGCACCACCACGCAGACCGGCATCAACGGCAGCACGGTCGCGCTGCCGTTCGGGCTCGACCCGGCGACCACGCCGATCATGGGCAGCTACCAGGAGGACGAGCAGCAGCAGGCCTCGCTGACCTCCCAGTGGTATCACCTCGATCTGTCCGACAGCATGCGCCACGACCCCGCCTATCAGGTACTTGCCATCACCGCGGCGGGCCGGATCCGGCACGTGGACGCCGACGGTGTCGTCACCTATGGCCAGGAACTGCACCTCGAATACGGCGTGCGCGCGGCGGACGGCTCGGTGCGCAAGCTCGGCTCGGTCGACCCGATCGACATCGGGCCCGCGCCGTCCTGGCGCAACCTGCGGGTGCCGCTGGACCGGCTGCCGGTCGAGGCGAACGCGGTGCGGCTGGTCGCGGCGGACAACGACATCACCCAGAAGCAGTGGCTCGCGGTCACCCCGCCTCGGCTGCCCAAGCTGGCCACGCTGAATTCCGTTGTCGGATCGCGGAACCCGGTGCTGCTCGACTGGCACGTCGGGCTCGCCTTCCCGTGCCAGCGCCCGTTCGACCACCACGACGGGATCGCCGAGGTGCCCGACTGGCGCATCCTGCCCGACCGGGTCGGCTCCGACGCGTCCAATGCCTGGCAGGACGACATCGGCGGCGGGCCGCTCGGCTGGACCGGGCTGCTGCTGAAGTCGCAAACCATCCCCAGCTACCTCGACCACGACTGGTCGCGCGACTGGGGATCCCTGGAGAAGTTCACCCCATATGACCCGAACGCGACACCGGCTGAGATCGGCGTCACGGTGCAAACCCGAAGCGGTTTGGCCAAGGACGATCCGATCCGGGTTCGCTAGCCGTAGTTGCCGTTCCGTGACACCGGACCAGCCGGTTCGGTGTTGCGGGGCCGCAAAGATGTTGTAAACAGACCGGTTGGACGGCAAAAACACCGCGAGATCGCAGGACGAAACCCACAGAAATCCGTAACCTGTGAACTATGACGTCGGCTTTCGACCAGATGGATCTGCGTGACCTCGTCGGTCTGCTCACCGCAGATGAACAACGCGAACTGCGCCCCGCGATCCTGCGCGTACTCGACCGCCTCCCCTCCCAGGAGGTCCTCCGCCGCGAACTCGGTCTGCGTATGACAAAGGTCTGAGCAACCCTCCCGCCACCGGTTTACTGACCGAACTGGGCCATGGTCTCAAATCGGTCAGCCGCGCCACCGAACCCGGGCAGACCCACGCAGAGTCGACGCCTTTACGGGCTATGCCCGGCACAACAATGACCAGGCGTCGCATGGTTCGCGAACGATAGGCTGGAAACCATGACAATGGCCTTCGACGACACGGACCCGCCCGAGCTCGTCGGCCTGTCTTTCGTCGGAATAGTCGAGGCGACAACCGAGTTCGCCAGCACCTCACAAGAGGTGCTCAGGCGTGAGCTCGGCGGCGTCGACTGTTCTTGACCCGCCGCTTACCCTGCCACCAGGTCACCGAACGCGACGTCGACCGGGATGGGTGAATCCAATGTCAGGCGGCGGGTGTGCAAGCAGACGAGGTGGTATCGACCTTCGGACAGGCGATATTCCTCGATCAGCTCGATGCCGTCACCTGCTTCGGTCAGAAACACTATGAGATACACCGGGATCCCGGCTGCGGCGTAAGCCGCCTTCTTCTCCACGGTGTCGGTGTGGAAGGAACTGTCGGGCGATACGACCTCGACAGCAAGGACTGTGTCGCCCGCGTAGAGCTTCACATCGTCATCGAGGCAGCGATACACGATCACATCGGGCCTGCGCAGACTCAAGGGAACATCGCTGATTCGGACGTCGACATCGGTGTCGACCATGAGGCAGGGCTCCGGTTTACGTCCGGCCTCCATGTGCGTGGCTATGCGGCGCGCCACTCGGTTGTGCAGACGCGACGGGCTCTCGCATTTCACGATGTGACCGTCGACGACTTCGATCGTGCGGCAGAAGTCTTCTGGCAGAAGCTCATAGTCCCGCGCGGTGATCTGCTCCGGGATCCACCGGTACCAGTCGCTGGGAGCGCCGCTCGTCATGCCGTGAGCCTACCGGGCGTCTGACGAGTTCTTTCCAGGTCGACAGCCAAAGCGGCGGTCGATGAAACTCATCGACCGCCGCCCCGAGTGCAAGGCTTAGAACACCCGGAGTTGGCCGGGGGACCAGAAGCCGGAGCGGGTGGTGGTGCCGGTTTCCAATTGGGCTGGGGTGGCGCTGCGGTCGTACTGGTCGTAGCGCTCCAGGGAGCCCCAGTCTCGGGCCCAGTTGTCCTTGAGGTAGGTGGGGACGGTTACTGACTTTGCCAGCATTTGGGAGAAGCCGAGGAGGCCGCCGAATTCTTCTGCCTGCCAGGTGTTGGTGGAGCTGATGGCGAGCGGGCGATCGGGCAGGATGCGGTAGCCGGGGACCTCTGCGACGCCGTTCTTGTGGTAGAGCGGGCGCTGGCAGGGGAACTGCAGGCCGACCGCCCAGTCCTCGAGGACCGGCTGATCGGAACCGATGAAGCTGTTGAGCGACTGCAACTTCGGCATCCGCGGCGGGGTGAACGCCAGCCACTGGTCGCCGATCAGGATCGGGTCGTTGGCGACGACGCGCACCACGTCGGCGTCGGGCGCGATCTCGGCGAGCGGGACGCGCAGGTTGCGCCAGGACGGGAACGGGCCGATGTCGCGCGGCAGGTAGGTGCCGAGCTTCTCGACGCTGCCGTCCGGCAGGTGCCTGCCGTAGTCGACGGTGAGCGACTGGCCGTATTTTGTGTCGCCGGTGTCGTCGACCGACAGGATGCGACCGGCCGCGGAGATCACCACGAGCGGCTTGTCCTCGGACCGCGGCGCGAGCTGGTACCAGCTCGACGTGAGGTGCGCGGGCTGCTGCACCCCGCTCTGGTAGCTGCCGAGGATCGGCGTGGTCGCCGGGTCGAGCCCGAACGGCAGCGCCACGGTGCTGCCGTTGACGCCGCGCGCACCCTGGCCACCGCCGGTGCCCGCGCTCTGCCCCTCGGCGAACGCGGCGCCGACCGACTGGGTGGAGGTGTTGCCGGTGCCCGGCTTCACCTCGACGCTGTCGGCGGACAGGTCGTTGGGCACACCGTTCGGATCGAAACCGACCGGATCGGTGCCTGCCAGCGGGTCGTTCGGGTCGGTGAGCGGATGGGCCGGATCGGCGACCGGCTGCAAGGCGCCGCCGTTCGGATTCGGTTCCACCAGCACGTCATTGGCGAGGCCGCAGCTGCTGCCGCCGATCGCGTCGAGGTTCGACCGGGCGATCGAGTACGCCGGATACTGCGCGACCGCACCCTTGACCAGCGAGAGCACCTCGAGCAACACCATCAGCGCGGCGACGACGGTGAGCGGGATCGCGGCGAACTTGCGAATCCGCTTGCCGCGCGCCGACTTCGCCGAGGCCTCCGGTTTGGCGTAGCCCTCGCGCAACGAGTGCCAGGCGACCAAAGCCAGTGCGAGACCGAACAAGCCGAGCATCAGGGTATTGGACTGGTAGCCGTGCAGCGAGATCCGCTTGTCGAACCACGGCACGCCGAAGCTGGACACATACCAGTAGCCGTTGATGCCGGAGAACGAGAGCGCGAGCACGAACAACAAGCCCGCCAGGAAGATCGCGCGATTCTTCCGCGCCCGCAAGGCCGATGCCGAGACGGCGACCGCGGTCACCGCGGCCAGCGAACCGGCGATGCCCGCGTACGCGCCGAAGTGGTGCGTCCACTTGGTCGGATTGAACATCATGAAGAAGATGGTCCCGAAGACGACACCCATCAGCCGCCAGGTCGGCCCGCTCGCGATGCCGGGAACCTGCCTGCGCCGCAACAACACCAGCATGGTGGTGAACAGGCACAGCAGCATCACCAGGAACGCGAACCGACGGGCCAGCGAACCGTCGACCGTCTCCACGAACAGGTAGTAGTAGCGCAGGTAGTCCTCGTACCAGGCGAGGTTCGGCCCGGTCACCTGACGCACCCGGTTGGCCTCCTGGATGCCCGCGAAGGTCTGATCGGTGTACACCGCGATCAGCACCAGCAACCCGGCCGCGGCGATCGGTGCGAGCAGTGGCAGCGTCGACCACCACTTCGCCCCCGCGGAGCCGAACTGCCGTCGCCTGCGCACCACGATCCGCACCAGCGGACGGATACCGGCGAGCAGCGCCGCCACACACATCAATCCGGTAGGCGCCGCAGCCAGCGTGAACGCCGCGACCAAGACCGCGACACCGGCGGGCAACAACCGCCCGGTCGCGATGGCCCGCTCGATCGATACCCAGGTGAGCAGCGCGCCCAGCGCGACGATCGGCTCCGAGCGCAGTCCGTTGTCGAACGGCAGCCAGAACGCGAGGAACACCAGACCGCCGGTCCACAGCGCGACCTTGCTGTTGCGCACGCCGCGGCCGAGCCGGGGCACCACCTCGCGGCTGATCACCATCCAGCAGAGGATGGCGCACAGCAACGCGGGCACCCGGACCCACGCGCTCGCGGTGGAGAACTCCGCGAAGAGCTGGATGACGTAGTAGTACCAGCCGAACGGCGCCTCCGGCACGCCGTACCAGCGGAAGTAGTTGGCCATGTAGCCCGCGTGCGGCGCGACCCGCACCATGCTCAGGATGTAGCCGTCGTCGGAGGTGTTGGCGCCGACGAAATGCCACACCAGCAGCGTGCCGATGATCGCGCCGTCGGCGAAGGTGGGCTTCAGCCAGTTCGACGGCAGGAACCGGCGGTGCCCGCGCCCGTCACTGCCGTCGAGCCGAGCCAGCGCCGCGAGCGCGACCAGGGTGCACAGCACCGCCGCGATCATCGCGATCAGCTTGATCGCGGTCGGGCTGCTGGAGAACCGGGTATCGACCGTCATGTTGAACGAAAGCCCGGCCGGCGCCGCGCCCTTGAGCTCGGAGAAGACGCCGACCACCTGCGGGCGCAGGTCGCTGTTCATGGTCCCTTCGACCGGCACCTCCAGCTGCTGCCCGCTGCCCGCCGGTGCCTTCGGATCGTCGACCAGCCGGGTGAGGCCCTGGAATTCCGCGTGCGTGCGCTGATTGTCGGAGGTGAGCACCAGCGCCGAGCACCGGTCCATGTCCGAGCGCTGGGCCGACACCACCACCGCGTTGCGGTCGACCACGTCCACCGAGGTGTCCGACACCCGAATGAACAACGCCTCCAGCGCGGCCCGGTCGCCCTGCGGCGGCGCGGTGGCCAGCAACATGCCGCCACGTTCCGGCAGCTGCGCGACCGCGCTACACGGGATGCTCGCGCTCAGGTCGATCGGGACCTGAGACATCAAGGGGGCCTGCACATTGCCGAGCGTCCCGCCCTGTGGCCAGTTCAACTGCGCGGTGGTCTGCGTCACCGGCAGGAACGGTGTCGCCAAGGCGAACAACGCGCCGAGCAATCCGGCGACCAGCGCGATTATTCGCGCGGTGCGGAAATCGGCCGGAGAGGCCGCTGGCACGGAGGGCGGTTTCGTCAGGACAGCAGTAGCGGCGTCGGGCACGATTGGCAATGCTAGCTCCCCGCCCCTCCCACGTCTTCAGGCCAGGCTAGTCCGCCACTCCGAGTCTTTAGGCAGGGCTCCCCCGCCTCTCCGCGTATTCAAGCCAGACTTAAGTGCGCGGCAAGTTTCGCCGGCGTCCAGCGGTTAGTCGCGAATCACGTTGTGGGCGTACCCGGCGAGTTACCCATGTTCGCACCAGATCAGTTGGCCGTTTCTAGATCAATTGAAATGTGGAATGAACTTCTTCCGCCCTGACCTGGATAAATGTCATACCGGCTGACATATGCACAGCGGCGACTCGCCGGACACGCCCAGCATGACCGCCGTTCCCGGCCGCGTGCCGTAAGCACTAGTCGGACCGCATCCCAAGACCGGCAAAACGCGCGCGACGGCGGGCTGGCAAGGTGTGGGTATGACCAAGGTGAATCTCACGACGAATTACGGACCGATCGTCCTGGAACTTGACGACCAGAAGGCGCCGAACACGGTGCAGAACTTCGTGGATTACGTGAACGCGGGTCACTACAACGGCACCATCTTCCACCGCGTCATTCCCGGCTTCATGATTCAGGGCGGCGGCTTCGAGCGCGGCCTGCGCCAGAAGGGCGTGCAGGCGCCGATCCAGAACGAGGCCAATAACGGCCTGAAGAACGACAAGTACACGGTGGCGATGGCGCGCACCAACGACCCGCACTCGGCGACCGCGCAGTTCTTCGTCAACGTCTCCGACAACGCGTTCCTGAACCACTCCGCGCCGACCCCGTCCGGCTGGGGTTACACGGTGTTCGGCAAGGTGATCGAGGGCACCGAGGTGGTCGACAAGATCGCCGCCGTCGCCACCGGCACCACCGGCGGGCACCAGGACGTGCCGACCGACGACGTCATCATCGAATCCGCCAGCCTCGGCTGAGGTAGCCCGACTCGGGTGAATCGGGCCGCGCCCCAACGGGATGCGGCCCGATTCCGGTTTTACAACGGCAGTAGGTGGTGCTTGCGCGGATTGCGCGCCAGCGTCTTGTCGCGCAGCAGCTGCAGGGCTTTGCGCAGTTCCAACCGGGTGTTGGCGGGCTCGATGACCGCGTCGATGTACCCGCGCTCGGCGGCCACCCATGGCGTCGCCATGGTGGCGTTGTAGAAGTCGATCATCTGCTGGCGCACGGCCGCCCGTTGCTCCTCGGGCGCAGCCTCGATCTGCTTACCGCCGATCAGGCTCACCGCGCTCTCGGCACCCATCACCGCGATGCGCGCGGTCGGCCAGGCCAGGTTCACGTCGGCGCCGAGCTGCTTGGAGCCCATCACCGCGTAGCCGCCACCGTACGACTTGCGAATCACGACAGTCACTTTCGGTACCGTCGCCTCCACGTAGGAGAACAGGAACCGGCCGCCGCGCTTGATCACGCCGATTTTCTCCTGCTCCACGCCGGGCAGGAAGCCCGGGGTGTCGACGACGAAGACCAGCGGGATCTCGAACGCGTCGCTCAGGCGCACGAAATGCGCCGCCTTGTCCGAGGCCCGCGCGTCCAGCGCGCCCGCGTAGACCATCGGCTGGTTGGCCACGACGCCGACGGGACGACCGTCGACGCGGGCGAAGCCGGTGATGATGTTGCGTCCCGCGGTTGCGCCGATCTCGTGGAAGCCGCCGTCGTCGAAGATGCGCAGCAGGATGTCGTGCATGTCGTAGGCGGCGTTATCCGAGTCCGGCACCAGGGAATTCAGTTCCAGGTCGCTGTCGGTGAGCTCCGGCTCCAGGCCGGGATTCACGATCGGCGGCAGCTCCTGACAGCTGGTCGGCAGGAAGCTCAGGTAGTCGCGCACCCACTCGAACGCCGACTTCTCGTCCGGCGCGACGTGATGGATGTTGCCGTACTCGGCCTGGCTCTGCGCGCCGCCGAGCTCCTCGAGGCTGACGTCCTCGCCGGTGACCTCGCGGATCACCTTGGGGCCGGTGACGAACATGTACGCCTCTTCGGTCGCCACCACCACGTCGGTGTTGATCGGGGCATACACCGCGCCGCCCGCGCACTTGCCGAGGATCATCGAGATCTGCGGCACCAGACCGGACAGCGGCTCCTGCCGACGACCCAGCTCGGCGTACCAGGCCAGCGAGGTCACCGCCTCCTGCACGCGCGCGCCACCGGAATCGTTGATGCCGACCACCGGGCAGCCGACCTTGGCCGCGTACTCCATGATCCCGGCGACCTTGCGGCCGAACATCTCGCCGACCGAACCGCCGTACACGGTCTGGTCGTGCGAGAACACCGCCACCGGTCGGCCCTCGACGAGGCCGTGCCCGGTGACCACGCCGTCGCCGTAGAGCGCGGTGGGGTCACCCGGCTTGCGCACCAGCGCACCGATTTCCACGAAAGTGCCTGGATCGAGCAGCATGTTGATCCGGTCGCGGGCACTGGGGATGCCCTTCTTCGCCCGCTTCGCCACTCCCGCTTCGCCCGCCGGTTCCTGCGCGAGATCCAGTCTTTTACGCAGGTCGGCAAGCTTCTCAGCAGTAGTACTCACAGCTGCACCTCGCTAGCGCTCGGCTCCGCCGTGCCCACCGGCGCTGCGTAAATGGTTCGCGCGCTTCGCTTGCTCACGTGGCCCCTTTCGTAAGGTGCACCCCTAAGGGGCAATCACCGCAAGCTTCGCGGTGAGGTCGGCTCCGATCTTTCCGATCCGCGGTTCATCGACGATCTGCAGGTGGTCGCCCGGGATGTGGATGACCTCGAGGTTTGGAATGTATTCGTCCCAACCACCATTCGGGCGCCGATCGGCGTAACGGGGCTCCAATTCGATCATGCCGTCCTGGTAGCGATCCGCGAGATACAGCACAACATCGCCGTCGTACCGGGTCGGCGTGGTCTTGGCCAGGTGCCGTCCCTCGATCCACGAGGTGCGCTGATGCTCGAGCACGCCGCCGGGAATCTTGGTACCGCTGATCTTGACCAGGTCGCTGATCATCTTGAACTGCTCTTCATCGGAAGCCGCGGCCAGCTCCTGCAGCTGCTCCGGCGGGAGTTCGCCTTCGACGCCATAGGTCTTCTTCGCGAACACCTGGTAACGCTCGATCCGGCGCACCCGTTCTTCCGGGCTGTTGTCCTCGTTCTCGACCGGGATGGCCAGGTCGATCAGGCCGACGATGCGCACGTCGGCACCTTCGGCGCGCAGCAGCTGCGCGACCTGCAGCGCGAATACGGCGCCGAGCGACCAGCCGTACAGGACGTACGGGCCGTCACCCTGCATCTTGCGCAGCTCGGTCACATACTGCTGCGAGCGCTCCAGGATGTCGCCTTCGACGCGCTCGAAGCCGTACATGGGCGTGCCTGCCGGCAGTCGCTTCAGCAGCGGCTCGTAGACCAGCGTGTTGCCGCCCGACGGGTGGAACACGAAGACCGGCACCGCATTCGAGCCCGCCTCGCGCGGCCGCAGCGGGCGGATGAAGCCGTCCACGTCGGCGCCGCTGTCCTGGAGGTTGCGCACGACATCGGCGAGTTGCTCGATGGTCTCGCAGTCGAGCACGTCGTCGACGGTGACCTCGGCCTTGACCCGCTCGGTGAGTCGGTCCGCCAGCTTCTCGGCGACCTCCTCCGCGAGGATCGGCAGGGTGTTGAAGATGCCGCCTGCCGACTTGCCGGTGACGATCGCCCAGGTGGCGAAGGTCAGGCGCTCGGCCGCGTCGCGGGGCGGCACGTCGTCGTCTTCGTCGGCCGAGGACGGCGCGTTGAAGACCGGCTTTGTCGTAGCCGCTTGCGCGGTGACCGCCTCGGCGGCACCCACCGCGGTGGTGTCCACGTTGTCGAGGGACTGGGTGGTCGCCGCTTCCTTGGCATCCGCCGCGGCGGCCTGCTCTTGCGAGACCGGCGCGGGTGTCGCGGTGCTGGGCGCGGCACCGGTGACGCCTGCGGCGGTTTCGGCTTCCGAGACGATCTCCGCGGCCTCGGCGGCCACCGACGTGCTCGCCACGTCCAGCGAAACACCTTCGGCGGCAGCCGCTTTCGCTACCGCGGCGGCCGGGTCCGCACCGGCTTCGACGGCGGCGCGCGCGGCGGCGACGAACCCGCCGTCGACCACGATCTCCTCGCCCGCCGCCTGCCGCTCGGCCACCGCACGCATCTCTTCGCGGTGCTCGACGGCGTAGCGCAGCACCTTGCCGACCTCGTTGAGGTTGGCGTCGCGCACGGCCTGGATCTGCAGCTGCGGGATGTCGAATTCGTATTCGACGCGGTTCTTGATGCGCATCGCCATCAGCGAATCGAGGCCGAGCTCCATCAGCGGGATCTCCATCGGGAGGTCCTCCACCGCGTAGCCCATCGACTCGGCGACGATCAGCGCGAGCCGGTCGTCGAGCGACTGGTTGCCGTTCGGATCCCACCGATCACCGAAGGTCTCCACCACCTCGAGGTCGGTGCCACCCGCCGGTTCGACCGCCGTGCCGGTTGCCGGAACGGTCTCGGCCGCAACGGATTCGGGCAGCGGCGCACCGGAGGTGACCACCGCGTCGAACAGCAGCCGGAAGCTCGCGCCCTCCTTGGCGTGCACCTGCACCGACGCCCCACCAGGATGCGGGGTGAGCGTGGTGGTGAGCGTGCCGACGGCGGGGACCGCGGCGTGCGCGATCGACGCGCCGAGCGTCACGTCGCTGAGCACCTGTGCCGCAGCGGCATTCACCAGTGCGGCGAGATCGCCTGCCGATTCGGCCTGCACCTCCCACGCGTGCCTGCCGTCCGGCAGTGCCACGTGCGCGCCGGGTGCCCCGGTGTTCCCGGTCGCGGCCAGCGAGACCTTCGGCCAGAACTCCTTGCGCACGAACTTGGTTCGCGGAATGTCGGCGTAGTCGCCCGGCGTCAGCAGCGACGACAGGTCGACCTTGTGTCCGTGCACGTACAGCTGGGCCAGCGCGCCGATCACGCCGGCGGCCTCGTCTTCCTTGCGCTTCAGCGTCGGGATGAGCTGTGCATCGTGCAGGCCCGCCGCGAAGGTGGTGCCGAGCACCTGCATCAGCGCAACGGAATTCGGCGCGAGCTCGAGGAAGGTGGTGTGCCCCGCGTCCACCGCGAGCTTCACCGCGTTGGTGAAGAACACGCTGCCGCGCATGTTCTTGACCCAGTAATCCTCGGTGTGCACCGGATCGTTGCCGGGGCGGTAGAACTCGCCCTTGTGCACCGTGGAGTACAGGCCGGTCTTCAACTTGGTCGGCTCGATACCGGCCAGTTCCGCGGCCAGCTCGCCGAGCAGCGGGTCCATCTGCGAGGTGTGGCCCGCGCCGCGGGTCTGCAGGATGCGGGCGAACTTGCCCGCCGCCTCGACCCGCGCGACGATCGCCTCGACCTGATCCTTCGGGCCGCCGATCACCGTGTTGGTCGGCGCCGCGTACACGCCGACCTCGACGTCCGGATAGTCGACGAGCAGCTCTTCGATTTCCTCAGCGCTCTTTTCGACGAGTGCCATGTTGCGCACGTCGTCGTCGGTGATCATCTGCTCACCCTCGTACATCAGCCGCGAGCGCGCGCAGATCACCCGCACCGCGTCCTCGAGCGGCAGGCCGCCTGCGATGTAGGCCTCGGCAACCTCGCCCATCGAATGGCCGATCACCGCTTCGGGCTGTGCGCCGTGCGCACGCAGCACCGCGGCAAGGCCGATCTGGATGGTGAAGATGCCGACCTGCGAGGTGCCGACGTTGTAGTCCTGGCTGTCGTCGAGGAACAGCTCACGGATCGAGTACCCGGCCTCGTCTTCTACCAGCGCGTCGACCTCGTCGACGGCCTTGGCGAAGATCGAGTTCTCCAGGTAGAGCCGCTTGGCCATCTTGCGATGCTGCGCACCGAAACCGGAGAGCACCCAGACCGGACCCATGACCGCGGGCGCGTCGGCGGTGAACACCCCGGCGCCCGGCTTGCCCGCCGCGATGGCACGCAGGCCGGAGACGGCCTCCTCATGGGTGCTGGCGAGCACCACGCCGCGCGAACGCCAGTGACTGCGCTTGGCCAGCGACCGCGCCACATCCTCGAGCGAAACATCGCGCCCCGCATCGGATTCCAGCCAGTCGGCCAGTTCCGCCGCGGCCCGGCGGCGGCGGGAGGGCAGGTAACCGGAGACCGGCAGGATCACCGGCAGCGGCTCGGTCCGCTCGGCGGTCCATTCGGCAACGGGGGCAACGGTTTCCGCGACCGGAGCGGCGGCTTCGATGGCAGGCGCGACGATTTCGGCGTCATCCTCGACAACCGCGTCCGCTTCCGCGATCACGTCGGTCGTCTCGTCGTCGAGTTCGGCATCGAGCGCGGCGGCGTCGACCGCCTCGGGTGCTTCCGGCTCGGCGGCCGCGACCTCGGCCCAAGCCGGAACGTATTCCTGCACAACGACATGCGCGTTGGTGCCACCGAAGCCGAAGCCGGAAATACCGATGGTGGCGGTGCCGCTGTAGCGCGGGAATTCCGTCGGCTCGACGACCACCTTCAGGTGCGACTGGTCCCACGGGATGTACGGGTTGGGGCCCGCGTAGTTGATGTTCGGCGGAATGACGTTGTGCTGCAAGCCCATCACCACCTTGGCCAGGCTTGCCGCACCCGCGCCGGATTCCAGGTGGCCGAAATTGGTCTTGGCCGAACCGAGCAGCGCGGGCTTGTCCTCGTCGCGACCGCGGCCGACCACCTTGGCCAGCGCGTCGGCCTCGATCGGATCGCCGAGCGGGGTGCCGGTGCCGTGTGCCTCGATGTAGTCGACGGTGGACGGCACGATGCCCGCGTCCCGGTACGCCCGGCGCAGCACGTCGGCCTGGGCGTCGGGGTTCGGCGCGTACAGGCCGTTGGAGCGGCCGTCGCTGTTGACCGCGGAACCCTTGATCACGGCCATGATTCGATCGCCGTCACGTTCGGCGTCGGCGAGGCGCTTGAGCACGAACAGCCCCGCGCCCTCCGAGCGGACCATGCCATCGGCGTCCGACGAGAAGGCCTTGACCCGGCCGTTCTTGGCGACGCCGCCGCCCATGTCGAAGCCGAGGGTGGCCATCGGCGCCAGGATCATGTTCACGCCACCGGCCAGCGCCACGTCGGCGTCGCCCTCGCGCAGCGCGCGCACCGCCTGATGGACCGCGACCAGGGTCGACGAGCACGCGGTGTCGACGGTGACCGAGGGGCCGCGGAAGTCGTAGAAGTAGGAGACTCGGTTGGCGATGATGCCGCTCGAGCTGCCGCTGATGCCGTACGCCTGCGCGGACGCCGGCACGTTCGGACCCTGATCGGCGCCGAGGCCGAGCGCGGCGATCAACATGAAGTCGCTGGTGGACGAGCCGATGAACATGCCGACCGGCTGGCCCTTGAGCTCGCTCGCCGGAATTCGGGCGTGCTCCAACGCTTCCCAGGTCAGCTCCATCATCAGGCGCTGCTGCGGATCGACCCGCTCGACCTCGATGGGCGACATCGCGAAGAACTCCGCGTCGAAGCCCTTCACCACGTCCTGGTCGAGATAGCCGCCGAGGGTGTTGCCGTCGGCGATGGCCTTGGCGGCCGCTGGGTTGCTGGTGAACTCGGCCCACCGGCCCTCCGGCAATTCCCGGATGGCGTCGCCGCGGCCGATCAGGAAGTCCCAGGTGGACTCGGGGGTATCGCCCGCGCCGGGCAGCCGGGTGGACAGGCCGATAATGGCGATGTCGTGCGCCTCGCCCGAGGTGAAGCCGTCGGTGTAGAAGGCATCGCCGGACGCCTCTTCGGCCGTCTCCGGTTCGCCGTTGATGACCATCTCGGCCAGCGACGCGATCGTCGGATGCTGGAAGTAGGCGGTCGCGGTGAGCACCACGCCGGTCAGGTCCTCGATGTCGCCGACGAGCGCGATGGCGTCGCGCGAGGCGAGCCCGAACTCCTCCATCGGCCGGTCGACGGTGATCTGCTCGACCGGCTGCCCGATCGCGTCGGCGACCCAGTTGCGCAGCCAGTCCCGCAGCTCGGCGACCGTCATGTCGGTCTGTGCGCCGCCGGGGGTGGCGGCGGCGGCCACCTGACCGGAAGCCTGGTCGGCCTCCGCGCCTGCGGGCAGGGATTCGGTCGTCGTGGTGGACGTGCCCTCGTTGTCAGCCATCAATTCCTCAAGCTACCTGTCTGCGAACCGGGCGTGCCGCGCTTGGGACATTGGACGACATGTCGGCTGTCCGAGGCCACCCCTGGGCAATTACTCTTCCGGTGCATCGGGGAACGCCTGCTGGGTGTAACCACCCCGTAGCGTTCCCTCGAGGTAGGCGGCCTTGCAGGCCCGCCGGGCGATCTTGCCGCTGGAGGTACGCGGGATGGAGCCCGCGGGGACCAGCAATACGTCTCGAACGGTGACACCGTGGCGCGACGCCACCGCGGCGCGCACCTCGTCGGCGATGGGCAGCGGATCGGCCTTGCCCGCGCCAGGGCCACGCTCGGCCACGATGACGAGCTGCTCGGAGGCGTCGTCGGCGTCGAACTTCAGGCCCGAATGGCTGCCCTGGTCGAAGACGAGCGCGGGTAGCTGATTGGCGGGCACCGAGAACGCGGCGATGAAGCCGGGTCGCAGCGCCTTCGAGGCTTCCTGTGCGGAGAACTCGAGATCCTGCGGGTAGTGGTTGCGGCCGTCGACGATCACCAGGTCCTTCACCCGCCCGGTGATGTACAGCTCGCCGTCCAGATACACGCCGTAGTCGCCGGTGCGCATCCAGTTGGCGTCGCGCTCGGTGCCTTCGGCGTGGCTGCCCTCGGCCAACCGGTGCGGCACCTTGTTCTGGAAGGTCGCCGACGTTTCGTCCGGCCTGCCCCAGTACCCGATGCCCATGTTGTTGCCGTGCAGCCAGATCTCGCCGACCCGGCCGTCGGGCTGCTCGGTCCCGCCGTCGACCTCGACGGTCTCCGGGTCGACGATCACGGCCCACTGCGACAGCGCGACGTAACCGCAGGAGACCTGCGCGATGGCGTTCTCGGTGCCCGGCTCGACCTTGACCATGCGGCCCGCGTTGAGCTCGATGCGGTCCACGTAGGTGACCTTGGCCTCGTCCTCGGCCTTGGTCGCCGACACGAACAGCGTCGCCTCGGCCATGCCGTAGCACGGCTTGATCGCCGTCTTGGGCAGGCCGTAGGGCGCGAAGGCCTCGTTGAACTTCTTCATCGAGGAGGTGGTGACCGGCTCGCTGCCGTTGATCAGGCCGATCACGTTCGATAGGTCCAGCGACTCGCCGTTCTTCGGCAGGCCACGCGCCGCGGCGTGCTCGAACGCGAAATTCGGTGCGGCGGCGAAGGTTCCGGCGCCGTCGGACTGCGCGGCGAGCTCCTTGATCCAGCGATACGGGCGGCGAACGAACGCGCTCGGCGACATGATGGTGATGAACTTGCCGCCGACCGCGGGCAGGATCACCGTCAGCAGGCCCATGTCGTGGAACAGCGGCAGCCAGGTGACCCCGCGCGAGTTCCAGTCCAGGTTGATCGCGTCGACCATCTGCAGCAGGTTGGTGCCGACCGCGCGGTGCGTGATCTCCACACCGGCCGGGGTACGGGTCGAGCCCGAGGTGTACTGCAGGTAGGCGATGTCATCGATGGCGATATCGGGACGCACCCAGCTTTCACCTACGGTGTCCGGGATCGCGTCGACCGCGATGATGCGCGGGCGCTGGGCGAAGGGCAGCGAGCGGAACAACTGCCGCACCCCGGCCGCCGACGAACTGGCGGTCAGTACGGCGGCGGGCTCGCAGTCGCCGAGCACAGCATGCAGGCGGTCGGTGTGACCCGGCTCGTCCGGATCGAACAGCGGCACCGAGATGGTGCCCGCGTAGATCGCGGCGAAGAAGGAGACCACATAATCCAAGCCCTGCGGCGCGAGGATCGCGACCCGGTCGCCCGGGTTGGTCACCTGCTGCAGTCGAGCGGCCACCGCGCGCAGCCGAATGCCGAACTCACGCCACGTCAGTTCCTGCGCCTCGCCATCGCGCTCACGCGAGTAATCGATGTAGCGGTACGCCAGGGTGTTCGCGTCGTTCCGGGTGTGCTTCTCGACGTGGTCGACCAGGGTGTGATCCTCGGGAATTCGGATGTTCCCGGTCTCGTCCAGGTAGTCGTCGAAAGTCTCTTCCATTCCTTCTTCTCCTCCGAGGCACACGCAGCAATACGGCGACAACGCCGTTGTTACCTGTGAGGCCCCGACTCGCTTTCGCCCGCGGGTGGCTCCAAGTGCCCGAGTCAGCCTGCAGTTATTGGGCGGTCTGCGCGGTGACCGCTATCGGCTAGATGTACTCAAACCAGAGTCATGTTACAGAGAAGCCCGGCTCACTCGTCTCGCAGCAGGGGAATAACGGGGGCGAATGCGTCCATCTGGGTGGGAAACACCCCGACATACGACATCGAGGTGAGTTGGCGCACACGACGGATCTGCTCGGCGATTTCCTCGAAGCTGCCGATCGCCACGTAGGGCGAGCGCAGGATGTCCTCGACCGAAAGCTTCACGTCCACTTCGAGATCCGGGTGCAGACCGCGCTCGATCGCGGAAAGTGCCATCTCAGCGGTCTTCTCGCGATCGTCGGTGATGACGATGGCGGTGATGGCCCAGTTGAGCTCGATATCGGCGAACCGGTCGCCCGCGGCCTCGCGGATCAGGTTCACCTTCTCGATCGTCTTCTCCAGCGTGATACCCGACAAGAGGCCTTTACCGTTCTTCGTGGTCACCGGCACGATCGAGATGATGTCGGCGTGCTTGGCGGCCAGCCGCAGCATCTTCGGGCCACCGCCGCCGGTGCAGATCGGCGGGCGCGGGCCCTGCCGCGGCCGCGGCGTGCCCTTGATCCCGTGCACCTGGTAGTACTTGCCCTCGAAGGTGCACTCCTGGCCGCGCAGCAGCACGTCGAGGATGGTCAGCGTCTCGTCCAGCTTCTCCAGCCGGACGCCGGGCGACTCGTAGGGCAGGCCTGCGGCGAGGAACTCGTCCTGCTTCCAGCCCGCGCCGACACCCACCTCGAGGCGGCCCTTGGACAGCACGTCGATGGTGGCCAGGTCCTTAGCCAGCACCACGGGGTGCCGGAAACCGTTGGCCAGCACCGACGTTCCGAGTCGGATCTTCTCGGTGGCCTGAGTGAGCGCGCCGAGCGCGGCGATCGGGCCGATCTGATCACCGAGGTGATCCGGCACGAAGAAGGTGTCGAAGCCGTATTCCTCGGCCTGCTGCGCCGTCTGGACGAACTTGCGGGCGCCACCCTCTTGCTTGTTTCCCTCGCCCGCTGCCCCGAAGCGGAAGCTGCGCAGCGGCGTACCGAGCGCGGTCAACTCACCGGCTGGTGCGGCGGCTTCTGTCATGAACTCATGCTCCTGGCTGTAAGGAAGTTCGGGCGCGACGGTGCAGGACGATCCCACCCCGAACACGAAGTCGGTGTTGCCTGCGTCGCGATCACCAGCGGCACTTTACAGCGTCCTGCCCAACGGGAGTCGCGCTTGCCGGAGCAGTTCTAGGTGTACTGCGTGCCGAGCGGAACATTGACTGTGAGTTCTCACGACTCCACCTCGCCGACGCTCGGCTCCGCCGTGCGAAGACACGCGGCGCACTCACGAATGCGCCGGATGCGGCGCCGCTTCGATGACCCCGTTCGCCCAGTTGACGGTCCACTGGGTGGAGGTCGCTCCGTTGTCCTCGACGACGAAACCGTTGTACAGCGCGTGCACCGGATTGCCCGCCGCACGCACCAGCGCGCCGACGCTGCCCATGATGTTGAACGGGCTCAACGCCTGTCGCGGCGCGTCACAGATCAGGTCGCCCTGCGCGCAGATGGTGAACGTGCGCGGGGCCAGTTCGCCGAAGCCGCCTGGCCGCGGACCGGTCATCGTGATGCCGGGAACGTTGAGACCCTTCAGCGCGACCTCCGCGCCGACGCCCGCAGGCACCGCGCCGACCTGAACCGCTTCGCCCGGGCCGGTGTCGCCGGTGCGCCTGCCGTCCGAAATCAGCGTCACGCCGAGCACCTTGTTCGCAGGCACCGGCCCCTTGCCCTGGCCGATGTCGGAGGCCACGTCGCCCGCGATCACCGCGCCCTGCGAGAACCCGGCGATCACGTAACTGGTCAACGGACAGTCGCGGTAGCGCGCGGCCATCGCGTCGACCATCCGCTGAGTGCCCTCGGACCGGCTGTCGTTGTACGACGCCTGACCGTCCGGCGGCAGCGCGATCGGATTGGAGAACTGCGCCACATACGGGACGGTGTACACGTCCAGCCGTTCCTTCGGAAACTGCTGACCGACCGGGTTGGAGACGTTGAGCATCAACGAATTCGGATTCGCCGTCGGGTTGTGCGGGTCATCGTTGCTATTGGACTCCCAGGTGCCCGGCACCGCGATCATCTGCACGTCCGGGCAATCCGCCGACTGCGAAGTCGGCTCCTTCGGCGGCTTGGGCCCCGGCTTCGGCTGCTTCAGCACACCGGCAAGCAGGTACCAGAGCAACAGCACCACGATGATGATCAGAATCGGAATCCCGATCAGCAGGAGACAACCCGCCGGCCTCGACCGACGAGTTCCCGAACCGCCGCGTGCGTTCACGACTGCGCCTCGCTGGCGCTCGGCTCCGTCGTGACCGCGAGGCGGCTGTGTTGACGGCTCACTCGCTGCGCTCGCTCACGGCTTGCAGTACGTCTGCTTAGCGGCGCTGATGTAAACCTGCCCGGCCTTCTCCACCGGCATCTTCGCCGGATCGAAAGACGGATCGGAACCGGCCATCGCGGTCACGAAGGTCATCAGATCCTGATCGGAAGCACCGGACGCGGTGCCCTGGCACACATAATTCGCCACACTCAGCGCGATATCAGGAGTCGACGGAGTGACACCCTGCTGCTTGAGCGCGTCGAGATACTTCTTGTCCTTATCGGTGAGCTTCGAGGTATCCGCAGGCGGCGCGGACTCGATCGGCTGCGGACGCTCCGGCGCCGGTGCCGCCTCAGCCGGCGGCTGCTCGGACGCCGGTGCCGGAGCGGGCGCAGGCGCCTGCTGGCCGGGATCCACACTGGTGCTGGACGCGGCGGGCGGCTGCGTCGCCGCCGTGGTACGGGTCAACGTCGGCGTGCTCGACGCGGTCGAGTCATTGCCGCCACAGGCAGCGAGCAGGCCGGTCGCGGCGATCGCCACCACAACGCCGAATACCTTGCCACGGGTCCTCTGCATGAATTCTGTCCTCGATCTGTTCGCAAACGGGGGAGGTCGCCCCCCAACATAGCTGGATTTATTTGCCGCGTGGCCGCGGCGTGTTCGTGGCCCCCGGTGTCTCGCGTCCGAGCGGTCGAGACTCGCGCCTGCGGCGCATGCGCTTCGACCAC